>NZ_JBHYPZ010000025.1:0-133524 GCF_042746485.1 Streptomyces sp. NPDC058751
GCGGCGGCCGAGCCGCGCCTCCATCTCGCGTACGAGGGTGGGGATGTTGAACGGCCGCGGGAGTGGGAAATCGTCAAGATCCTCGACCAGCTGCTTGCGCAGCCGACGCAGGGAAGACATGGGCACCTCAGTCTGCAAGACGCGGGATCGCTCCCGCGCGGGGGACGCTTTCCAGGGACGCGGGTTCGTGGCAGAACGGTTCTGGTACAGCGCTACGCCTGCGTCTCATCACCGGTTGAGAACTCGGCGGCGACCTCGTTGAGGTAAGCGAGGAGTTCGGCCGACAGGCCTTCGGTGACGCCGCGGCCGGCCAGGCCTTGGACGTCCCCACGGTGCACGGCCCGGAGGAAGTTCAGCGACTCGAACACGCGCTTGACGACCTCGTGCTGGGGCTTGAAGAAGAGCGGGTCCACGTCGAAAAACTCGGCGACTGCTACCAGGATTGGCTCACCCGGCATGTACTCCATGCCCGTGTCCGGGTGGAGGGCGCCGGATCGCATCTTCCCGAGCGTGGGGTGCGAGATGACCTCACGCCGGTGGAAGCCGTTGATGGCCGTGGCGACGGCCCTGTCCGAAGACCTGTCGCCCCATGGTGCTTCCCCAGGTGGGAAGGCGTTGCCGATCAGGTACTCGATCTTCTCGGCCAGCGTCCTCGGCTCATGCTCGGCAGTTCTGTCATCCATCGCGCTCCCCACGGACAGGACCCATTCCTCCCCATAGACGCATCGGCATCACGATCACGCCAGGTGCGCCAACTTGCTTCCCTTTCAGAGGACTTGCATCACGGCTGGCCAGCTTTGCTGCAGGTCAATAGGCGGTGCCCTAGCAGCCAACCGAACACGTGAAGCAAGTTGCGCGATCACTCTACGCCACTGTTAAATCGATTTTCCACAGGGGAACGGGACGCACGCATATGCCAAGCTGCCCACTCCCGCCACCGTCGTAGGGGGGCGCGTGATAGTTCCGGACCAGCAGGGCGACCGCCGTGTACGCGTAGCTGATCTGCCGACCGCACGGGAGCTCGAGTGCCCGGGGCTGGACGGTGATCGTATGCCCACCGTCGGCGTGGGCGCCCGCCGGGCGCGCTTCGCGTTCTCCCCTGGGCCTGACTGCACACGATCCTGCTCGGATCAGGTCCGTGAGGTGATGGACCTGCTGCTGCCGGAACTCAGCCCTGCGGACTCCCTCGTCGACTGGGCCGCGGTGACCGCCGGCGAGTTCGTCACCCACCTGCTGCACGCCGTCCAGGGGAAAATGGCGTGCGAGCTTCGGATCGATGGAGAGCACCTGTACGTGTCGGTGGAGGCTGTCGACCGGTGCGGGGGAACGTGCACGACGCGCGGTGGCGGCCGTCGCCTCGTGGACCTGATCAGCATCGACGCAGGCTCGTACGAGAGCAACAGCGGCAAGCGCGTGATGTGGGCTGCGGCGGAAATCATCCCGGTCAGCGCCTCGGCAGCATGATCACGGCTGACTGGCGGGAACGGAGTTCAGCCGGTTAGACTCCGGGCGAATACCAGACACACGTAGGGCCCCCGCATCAGCGGGGGCCCTACGTGTTTCGTCAGGGGCTACGGCCTTCCACGTCTACGGCGGTGCGCCGCGAGGTCGGCGGGAGGCTTCGGCGGGGTCTGGCGCTCCTCAGCCTTCCGCTTCAGCTCCTCCTGGTGAGCGGCCACCGTCCGCTGGTAGCGCTCCTCGAAGTCGTCAACGTCGAGGTAGTCTTCCGCGTCCAGCCTGCGGACCGCTTCGTCGGCCTCAGCTGGTGTGCTGAACGCAGCGATCTGCGGGTGCAGCGTGTAGACGCCCCGCTGGAGCATGGTGACCATGCGGGCGAACTGCAGGTGCTGCAGTGCAAGACCGACCGCTGAGCGCTGGAGGCCGACCGCATCGGCGATGGCCTGCTGAGTGATGACGATGCGTCCTCCCGGCTCTTGAACACCTAGCAGGAAGAGCAGAACGCGCAGTGCGGGGCCGGGCACGCTTGGGACGAACGCGAACACGTTGGGCGACACCCAGAGATCGGGCGCGGATGCGTGTTCTTCGACCGGCTGTGCTGTCATCTATCCCTCCGCCTTCGGCTGCCGCGGCGCCCTACCCGGCAGCATGAGCTGTTTGAACTCGGTGGGGACCGTGGGGTCCTCGGCGAGGTCCGCGATCAGCTCCAACTGGTCCACTCTCCTGGTCGCCGGCTTCCGGTGAGCCGGGCGGCCAGGTTCTTCTACCTCGATGGTGCCACCCCGAAGCGATGCCTGGGGGTTCAGCTGATAGACGCCACGCTCGACCATGTGCACCAGGCCCAGGGCGTATACCCGCCCCATCGCCCGGTTGACGTGCACGCGGTTCAGTTGCAGCCCTGCAGCGATCTCCCTCTGCGTGGCCCTGATGGTGCCTCCGGGCTCCTGCGTCCCCATGAGGAAGAGCAGGACTCGTAGGGCCGCGATGTCATCGTGAAAGTAGACGGCCATCCATTTGAGGAACTCCAGGCTGTCCATGCTGAAGCCGCCACCGAGGAATCCCACGCTGGTGGGATTCCGTTCGACGATCGCCCTGTGCCCCTCGGGGAGCTTGACGACAGTGGCTGGCTTCGGCTGGGGACGGCGGGAACGGCGGTAGTCACTGGGGGCCGGCGCTGTCCGTTTCGACGGCGCGGGGTCCCCGGAGGGTGCCCGCTGGCGACGCGGGTCCTCAGAGGGTTGTGCTGACACGGGGTCATACGCTCCTCAAGATCGAATACCAGACGAGAAGCACCCTACTACCGGAGGCAACTATAGACGGCACAAGTGCAACTAATAATGGCACTCGGCGTGTCGGGAGTAGCCCTTGCCGTACGTCGAAGAGTCGGCGAATCGGTATGTCTACAGGGTCTGCCCCATTGCGCGCCCGACATGAACACCCGGGGCGCGCCTGGAAGTTGTGCAACTATACGTTGCATTAAGACTTGTGTTGTCGCGTCAGGTACAACGTCAAACGGCTCGAAGGTTGCCCCTGACGTACGTTACTTGCAAGTAGCAAGCCCCTGACCAGGCACTTTGCAGCGCCCTAACTCTTATAGCGTGCGCGCACGCGTGATACCTGACTATTCGCTCTAGCGCAAGAACAAACCAGTCCTCATAGAGCCCGGTGGTACCAGGGGCCTTCGCCGGCCCCTGGACCCCGCTCCCCCGGCACTCGTCAGCGCGAATCCGTCTCGTCGTGGCGTGCACCGTTCGCGCTGACGAGCACCGGGGCTGTGGGCGGTTGCCTGCAGCTTCATCTCCCACCTGTCTCTCCTTGCTGCCCGTCGTGAAGCTCAGCCACCGAAAATCAGCCACGACGACGCCGGTAGTCGAAGGATCAGGTGCACGTGTGCCTCCAGCAACCACTTCCCGGGAGCAACCACGTTTCTCTTCTGCGGTCTGCACCACGTGAGGTCCCCCATGCCCGGTGTCAGGCGAAGCGAAGGCAGTCGGTCCGGGATTGAGGCGCTTGCGCCGAAATCAGGTGCGGGTCCAGCGCCGCAGCGCTGGCGGGGGTCCAGGGGCGCGGAGCCCCTGGGTATCGCGCGGTAGTGCGATGTACCACCGCGGAGCCGCACGGCAGAACTCAGTCAGGGCATCGGCTAGCCCGGGAAGTTAGGGGGTTTCTCCCCGTTTTGGAGTTCAAGAGCCGAGGAGTTTTCTTTAGCCGTGGCCCACCAGTGAATGAGCTGGTAGGTGGTCTTCAGGCCCAACCTGGTGCGAAGGTCAGTGAGATGGTTGGAGAGCGTCTTCTCGCTGATCTGCAGGCGGTTCGCGATTTGCTTCTGGTCCAAGCCTGCGACCATCTCCCGAAGGATGGAGCGTTGGATCGCGTTGGTGATGCGTCCCGCCTGGTCCAAGGGCTCGGACCAGGAGTCAGCTCGATTCCAGTAGAGGTCATAAATCATTGCCATCCACTCGATAACAGCCCTATCGGTGACATACCACCCGGCGTGAGGTGGGGAGCCCTCCACGACGAGGTCTTCGATGAAGGCGTGCCGACGGTCAACGATGATCATGCGGGGGAAAGGGATGGAGAGTGTCCGGACGGCGGCCCCGCGCTTAACTACCTCTTGCATCCACTTCGGTTCGTGGATACCCACCCGGGCGCTGTAAGGGTAAAGAGTTCGCATGCGGCAGCCACGTTCCAGGAGCGCAATGTCACGATCCATGGCCATCGTGAGCAGACTCCTCGAGCGCTTGCGCGGCTGGGCGGTCAGCAGCTCCTCGATAGCTCCAGCCATGATCTTGTCGAGCGTGGCGTTGATCTGATCAGACTGCTCGAAGTACTCACTGCCTCCGCCGTCGTGCCACTTTCCGCGGTCGTGTTCGAGGGCGAGTTCTTCCGTGATTCTGGGGACGTTGGCGAGCTGACCGAGGATGCCGGTGACCTTGCTGATGCCGTCCCACAGAAGGTTCTGGGCGGTCTGCTGGGGGTCGAGGAGGATCCAGCGACCGGGGGCGTAGGTGTTCGGCACGACCGCGTGCAGCACGAGGAGCTCTTGTAGGCCAGGATCATCGTCGGCCATCGGCTCGTCGGCGGCGATGTGCTTGAGAGCACGTAGAGCGCGCTCGGAAAGCCCTGCATTGTCCTTCTCTGCGCCACTCTCGGGCGATTCGAACACTGTTGCGCCTTCGGGAATCGGAATTACAGGTTTCGGTAACCGGTCTGAACTTGCACTTGCCCCTGTCAACGATCAGCGTGTTCTTGTTGATCCTGATCAGCGGATCTCAGTGCGAATCCCGCCGACGTGGCCAAACGGCGTGCCACAGCGGAGATTGATCTTGCACGTTCCGGAGCCAACGACGCCATACGGAAGAGATGAACGCTGACCTGGGAGCGGGCGAGGCGGTCCTCTCGGCACGAACCAAAGGGGAACCACCGACCATGCCCAAGTCCCTGAAGAAACTGAGCACGATCGCATCGGCGCTCCTTCTCGCCTGCTCCCTCGCCCTCATCGGGGTGACCGTCGCGAAAGCCGCAGAAGGCACTCGCGACTTGGCCGACTCGTGGTGGGGCCTGACGGTGCCCGAGGGTGAGCCGGTGGTGTCGGAGCCGATTCCGGCCGTCACTCCCGGGGCGGAGGCCGCACCAGCAGATTCCGTATGGGGCTGACCAGTCGCTGGAGCGCTGGAGACAGGTAGGTGAATCAGGCCGACGCCCGCCTTGGGCGCATGACCTGATTCTGACCGTTTGTTAGAAGTTGGCCGCGGCGCCGGAGGCTGCGGACGACGGATTCGATGTAGCCCGGGTCCGGGTCGATGCCAGCCCGAGTGAGCACAGCGGCCATGTCGTCGGGCGACAGCCAGGACCCCTGCGGCATTCGGGAGAGCACGAAGCGTGCAGCCGGCTTCGGCCTTCTGGTCGTGGACACGACGGCTCCTCTGTGAGGCGGGGGCGGTCGCTGTGCGTCCCCGGCTGATTTGCGCGATTCAGCGGAATCGTACAGTACGAACGGCTTGGGGTGCGGAGCCCTGGACCCACCCCGCTGGATCTGAGCCGCAGGGTGTCGCAAGATGTCAAAAAGTCAAACAGACGTTCGATTTATGGGGGCGGCACGGGGTGAACACTCGGACGGCGGAGGACATCACAGAGGAAGTCGAGCGACTGGTCTCGGTGATGCTGGAGAGCGACGACGACCACATGGTCGACGGCGCCTACAGGCACCTGTACCGCCTCACCCTGCCCAGACTCACTGCCTGGCTCGCGCGGCGGGAATCGAACGAGCACGTTCGCGAGGAACTCCTGCAGGAAATCTGGTTCAAGACGCTCCGTAACCTCTACGCCAACCGCTACACCCCGCGGGAGAACGGCAGCTTCCTGGCCTGGTTCTTCAGCATCGCCGGGAGCGTGCATACCGACTATCTGCGCCGCTGCAAGGTGCGGGCCAACGACCACCTGACCGCTGACATGCTGATGCTGGACCGTGCCAGCGAGCAGATGACCCCCGAAGATGCAGCGGAAACCCGGCAAGTCACCGAGGCCGTAGCCGTGTTGCTCGCGATGCTTCCCCAAGGGCAGCAAGACGTCCTCAAGTTGCGCTTTTTTGAGGGTCTGTCCACACGTGAGGTCGCTGCGAAACTGGGCAAGAGGGAAGGTAATATCCGGACTTTGCAGCATCGTGGGCTGTCGAAGCTCGCGGCAGCTATTCCCTCACCATCGTCAGGGAAGCCAGTTGTCGAGTACCTTCTGACGGTCGCCGCTGGAGCTCACCGCACGCGCTCCGGCCCGGGGGAGACGAACACATTGAGGGAGAAGGTCGAGCATGCTCGTGCCCGCTAGCGCCGCCACCCGTCTGGCGCGCTGCCTTGACGGCGAAGCTCCGACCCCGCACGACAGCTCGACTCTCCAGGCTGTCCTGGCCGCGGCCGCCCTGGCGCCAGCGCCTGCGATATCCGCGGCGGCCGCTGCGCGCGTCGAGACGAACAGCCTCGCAGAACTCCGCCGTCTTCGGGCCGCCCGCCAAGCTGCGTCCGCAGACGCCGGCAGCCGTGACGGCCTCGCTGGCGGCGGCAGCGCAGTCGTCATCACGACCCCTGACGGGCGCATCGTGCGCGCCGTCTCGTCGATCGACGATCTCGACGAGCAGAGCGTTCTCGAGGACATCGCGCAGGCCAGACAGGATGAACGTACGCAAGGACACATGTGAACGATCCCCGGGCTGAGACCGATCCGGCTGCGGGCATCCGAGTACAGGTCACCGACCTCAAGTCATCGGCTGACGCTCTTTACTTCGAAGACGACGACGGCCAACCCGTTCTACTGATCCGGCGCCTGCAGTCCTTCCCTTCCGCGGTCGAAGGCGTTCAAGACGCGATGGAGATCTCTGAGGAGCGCGCAAGGGCCATCGTCCGCTTTCACCACCCCGAAGCCGTCACGTGGGGCGAACAGGACGCCTCCCACCTACTTGCCGTCCCGCCGTCTGGTCCGGTACCACCTGCGCGAAAGCAGGGACAGCCGCCGGCGCCCGAGAGCAAGCCGGCCCGGCACCTGCGCCTTGTGCCGCGCTGGACAGTGACTGCTATCGCTGCGGTGGCGGCATTGGGCGCCAGCTACACCCTGGCGGGCGAGCGAGGCGCCTCGCAGGCTACGCCGGATGCCACGGGCGGAATCCAGCTTTCTGACGCCCAGCCGTACGCGTCGGCCGCCTTCAAGGACTTCGCGACCGACGGCGAGATGTCCTGCACGCCGACTGGCCCGCTCGAAGCCAAATGCGTCGACGTCGACGGCAAGGTGCTGTACTCCGAGGCTTCCGTCGGTTCGGATTGGACCCAGTTCAGCTTCACCTACGACAAAGGCGACAACCAGATCGGGCTGCGCGTCTTCTCCAACGAGGCCGCCGCGAAGCTATGGGCGCAGGAAGATGGATCGCGGGAAAGTGTTCACAACCTGATCCAGTACGGGCGCTTCGCCCTATGGGGAAACGACAGCTCCCGCATCCAGGAGTACCTCTGCCTGCTGAAGGACCAGGACGAGCCGAGCAGCGTTCTGGAGTCCCGCACCTCCGGCCGGCATGCAGGCGAGGCTGAACACGTCGTCGTGGCCGCAGGAAAGCAGGCTCAACCCAAGCCTCACCAGCCGAAGCACGCCAAGAAGAAGGCAACGGTGGCGAGCGGCCGTGCGCACGACGTGCATGTGCAGCGTGTGCAGAGGACGGCCAGCGCGCCCGTGGGGCAGGTGGCCCCCATGCCGCGGCGCCTGGCCGTGCTGGCCCTCGGTACGCTCGGCATCGACCCTGCCAATCCCCCGACACTGGCCGAAGCGAACACGCTGCAGGAGATGGGGACTCTGGTCGCCGTCAGCATTGTCATGGGCGTCGATCCGGCAGACACGGGGATGCCCGTGCAGGACATCCTGGTGCTGGACATGAACGGGGCGGACGGCGTTACCAACGCTGTCAACGCGCGACATTCCGCCATGTTCGAAGGTGGTGAGCATGCGGTCCCCGCGAAGCCGGAGACGGTGGCTGTGATGGCCCCTGCCGCCGACCGGCAGCCGCCGACGGTCCCAGCGATGTCGCAGCCCCAGGAGACTCCGGCGACCACGCCCCAGGAGCCGGCTGGCGACAATCCGAGCACGCAGCCGCCCGCGCCGGAGGATCCTCCGCTGGCCATCGAGCCCGTCGAGACCGGTACCGCGGCACCCATCGAACAGCCTGTCCTCGAGGGCCCGGCCGTTGAGCCGGAGCAGCCCGTCGACGAGGGCCTGGACGGCGCCGTGACCACCCCGCCCGCGGACGCCGAAGCCCCCATGCCGGTTGAGGAACCGGACACGGGGGCGGAGCCGGAGACAGCACCGGATGCCTGGTGCCGCGACCAGGCTGCGCAGGGCTAGAACGGCGGGTCATCCCCACCGGGTCCGGTGTTCCACTGGTCGCCGCTGCGGGCCGGACCGCTGGACGCAGTCCGGCTCGTCTTGGTCACCTTCGCCGTCGCGTTGGACAGGGCGGCGCCGACCTCGTCGACGTCCAGCTCGTACACCGTGCGCTTCACCCCCTCCCGGTCCTCGTAGGACCGCTGTTTGAGGCGTCCCTGCACGATGACGCGCATGCCGCGCTGCAGGGACTCGGTGACGTTCTCGGCCGCCTGGCGCCACACCGAGCAGGTCAGGAACAGGCTCTCCCCGTCCTTCCACTCGTTGGCCTGCCGGTCGAACGTCCGCGGAGTGGAGGCTACGCGGAACTTCGACACCGGGGCCCCTCCGGGCGTGAAGCGCAGCTCGGGGTCGTCGACGAGGTTGCCGACGAGGGTGATCATGGTCTCGCCTGCCACGGCGGGATCCTTCCTGCAGGGCCGGCCCGGACAGGCGGGCCGGCCGGTGGGCGGGACTAGGAGAAGAGCAGCTTCCAGGTGACCGGACCGGGCAGACCGTCCGCGTCGCTGGCCAGCTCCTTGCGCGAGCGCTGGAAGTCGCGGACGTTCAGCCGGTCGGCGTCCGACCACTTGGGCCCGGGGCCGGTGGTGTAGTGCTCGCCGAAGCCCTTCTTCACCAGCTGCTTGCCGAGGGTGGTGATGTGCGAGTTGTTCTTGCCGGGGCCGAACTTGTCGCTGCCGGGGAACGGCGGTGCCGGCTTCGCGGTGACCTTGCCGGGCAGGGTGCCGAGCAGTTCCTTGAGGGAGGTCTCTCCCGGGATGCCGTCCGCGTCCGCGCCGCTGAACCCGAGAGACTCCTGGAAGTCCTGGTAGTTCACCGTGTCGGCGTCGGTCCAGGTTGGGCCGGGGCCGCTGGTGTAGTGCTTGCCGAAGCCGGCTTTGACCAGGGCCTGGCCGACCTTGGTGACGTGGTCGCCCTTGGCGCCGTAGCCGTAGACCAGGCCGTTGATGGTGACCTGCGCGCGGGAGACGGCGGAGCCGCTCCCTGGGAGGGAGCCGCCCGGGTTCGGGGCAGGTGCGTAGTCGCCGGCCGGCATGCCCGCCTTCACCCAGGTGTAGAGCTTAGTGCCGGGGCAGGCGGTCGCGAAGCCGTCCCGGTGGCCGCGCTTGGCGAGGGTACGGCCGGTCTTCTTGCACGCCTCCTCGTACAGGGCCCGGCACGCGGCAAGAGCCTTGGCGCTGGGCTCCTGATCACCGCCGATGGCGATCTGTACGCCGATGCCGCTGACGTTGTGGTTGGGGCAGTGGGCACCCTGCAGGCCCCAGCCGCGGCCCTCGTAGATGTTGCCGGCCTGGTCGACGACGAAGTGGTAGCCGACGCCGGACCAGCCGTTGCCCAGATGCTCTGCCTCGATGGCGCGCATGATCGCGTAGCCGGTGCGGGTGATCGGGGTGCCGCCGTCGTAGTGGACGAAGAACTCGGTCCGCTGCGACAGCGAGACCGATGCCGGCGTGCCGTTCCACGCCTTCGCGCCCCAGGTAGCGCGGGAAATGATCGTGACCATGGGTGGTGTCCTCCGGTGACTGTGTTCGAGGAGGGCACCGTGCCGGGCACGGCCGGTTAGCGTCGCGTGCTCACTCGACGATGTCGGCGTCCACGACGTCGTCGTCCGCCTGCTCGATCGCGGGCGGGTACTCGACCGCGTGCAGGGTGACGGCCAGGCGCTGCGCGAGCCCTTCGAAGTCCGCTTCCACCTGCTCCTCGCTGCCGTCTTCGGGGGCGAGTTGTGCATCCAGGCCGTAGCCCTCGACGTAGTCGGATCCGTGCTGGTGGGTGAGGTACCAGGCGGAGGCCTTCCAGTCGGGGACCTGGCGCTTGACGGTCGTCTCCTCGACGATCTGGCCGCTCACCGAGTCGCGGAACCTGCGCGTGACCTCCTCCAGGACCGCGCCGCCGGCTCCCGCGCGCTGGATCTGAGCCATGGCGCGGGCAGCCGCCTGCGCGCGAGCGCCCGTGACCTTGTCGTACAGGTCGACGTACGGGACTTCCGCCGCTTCCGGGGCCTGACCTGTATCGATGGCGAGCGCCTGGTCGCGGCCGCGGGTGAGCCAGTAGGTGAGGGTGCGGCGGGATACGCCCGCGAACTCGGCTGCGTTTCCCAGGGACAGACCCATGCGGCTGCCCTCCACGAGCCGTTCGATGACCTGGTCGGTCATCAGGCGTGGGCGCATCATGACGGCCGGGATGCGGGGCGGCCGGCGCGGCTTTCGACGGGGCATGGCAGGAACGTACGAATCGGGCGGTCTACTGTCCGGGCGTGAACAGTTCCCCGCAGGATGGGCAGCAGACGGTGCGGGCCCGGTCGTTGTCGCCGCTGTCGGCGAATTCGCCTCCCATCCCGCCGAGGTCCTGGAGCTCGTCGGCGTCCGGGGAACCGCCGGGCAGGGACTCAGGATCAACCTGGCGCAGGAGTTCCTCCATCTCGTCGTCGCCGTAGTTGAGCGAGTCGAAGAGTTCGGCGTCGCCGGTGGCGAGCTCTTCAAGGTATTCGGCGAGTGACCGCGAGTCCCAGCCAGCCGCCTCGGTGAGGCGGTTGAGCTTGATGATCACGGCCTTGGCTTCGAGATCGTTGCGCGAGGACCATCCGCGCTGGACGGGGACGAGCCACCCGCCGTCCTCGTCGATGAGGAGCCCGTCCGGCAGACGGGCGCCGCGGGCCTGCATCTCGATCAGCGCTTCCCGGCGGCCGTGTCCGCCGATGATCAGCCCGGTGCGCTCGTCGACGATGCCCTGGTCCAGGAAGCCGTGCGTCTCGATCGACTCGATGAGCCGTTCGATCTCGTGCCTCTTCGGGTTGCCGGGGCTGGGGGTGAGGTCTGTGAGCGGGACGTACGAGGTGTAGCGCGGCGCGGCGATCGTGCTCATGGGACCCCTCGGCGTGGCGGTGGAGGTTTCCCCGGCGGCAGCGACACGGTCAGCGAGCCCGCGGACTTCTACCGCGGCGCCCCGGTGTCTCGCTGGACAGGGCATGCCGTCATGGCCGGACCGTGTCGCGCCGCCGGGCCGGGCCGGCCTGTTCCGGAAAGGCCGAACCGGAGCCGCCCGATGCTGCGCGTGTGCACGGCGCGCAGGCGTGGCGACCGGGGCGAACCGTAGGAGGTCAGCCGACTTGTGTCGCGTGCTCCCGGTGATCGACTTCCGCGCCATCCGTACTGTATGGTTGACGCATTCAAGCCAACGGCGATTCAGTCGCCGGGGACTGGTGTAACGAATGGCATGCCTGCCGCGTCTGAAGGGCTGTCATCGCAGCACCGGGCCACGGGCAACACAGCACCCTTACACCCCGGGACACAGCGAACCCGGGGGGGGAAGGACACACATGAGCCAGGACAGCACGACCGCCACGGCCGTCGAGACGGGCAATCTCGACCGCGACGCGCTGCTGATGCGCTTCGTCAAGAGCATCGTTGACGACCGCTACGAGAAGGTCCTGTCGGCGGCCGACGCCGCGCGCCTCGCCGAGTACGCCGAGAAGGACACCACGACGGTCAAGCCCAAGTTCGGCGAGCTGGTGCTCGGCTCGCGCACCGTTGCCGAGCCCAAGGACAAGCTCATCGTCCACGACGAAGGCGCGTTCACCTCCTGGGCTGAGGGAAGCAATCACGGCACGTGGAAGTTCGTCGTTGACCCCACGTGGAAAACCGCGACACTGAGGTACGCCACATGGGATGAGGCGAACCAGGTCGCCGTCACGAAGACCGGCGAGGTCATCCCCGGCGTCAAGCTGCAGAAGGCGCCCCCGCCCTCCAGTGTCACGCAGAAGCCCAACCCCGAAGCGTTTGCCGAGCTCGGCAAGATGCTGCGACAGGGCCGCTTCACGGCCGACCTGCGCGCCCTGCTCCCCGCGCCCGAGGACGCCGCCGAGCCCGCGCAGTAGCCACCAGCCGTCGCCCGTCGCACGCTTCCGGCGGCCCGCCCCCCTGCTGGGCCGCCCCTTCCAAGGAACCCCATGAACGCCATCACGATCCCGTCCAGGGTCTACACCCGGCTGCGCGCCGCGCGCATCCCCGCTCACGCATGGGTCGTCGCCATCCACCTCCTCGTCAACACCGACAAGCAGGGATGGCGCACCTGCAGCTCGCTCGCATCCGACACCCTGCTGACCACCCACCAGATCCGGCAGTCCGCCCGCGCCTTGGACAACGCCGGCCTGATCGAACGCGGCCGCCGATACGCCAAGGTTGACGGCCGCAAGACCACGATGACGTCATACCGGCTCAAGGACGGCGTCCGATGACCGCCGCTACCGGATCGCTTCAGGAGCTTGACGACCTCGTCCCAGAGCTGGAGTTCCGAGCGGGACGCATGCCCGACGTGCAGTTCACGCAGGTGCCCAACTGGGTATTTCTGGCTGACGGCATCAAGCCACAGGCGCAAGCCCTGTATGTGCAGCTTGTGATGCACCTGAACAGGTCCCGCGGCGACAGCTTGGTCTGGCCCTCCCAGAAGTCTCTTGCCGCACGCCTTGGCCTGAACCGGGTGCAATCGCTCACCCAGTACGTCGAGCAGCTTGAAGCGCTCGGGGCGATCGAGGTCGAGAAGCAGCGCTACCAGGGCAAGATGCGGCAGCGGTGCGTCTACACCATCCACATGGTCCCGCCGGACGGCTACACGGGCCCCATGGACCTGGACCAGTGGTCCGCAGCCCACACGGACCTCATCCGCGGGAAAAAGCCCACCGAGAAGGCTACGGCGCCCGGCCCGGAGCCCAAGCTCGCCGTTGAACCGACACCTGTTCCCGAGGCCGACGCTGCGAGCACCCCCGCGGCACCGGCCGAGCCGAGGGCCCGCAAACCGCGGAAGAAGGCTGAGAAGTCACCCGAGGAGCAGGCTCTGGAGGACAAGGCCACCGCGGGCGCGGAGTGGTGGTGGGGCCAGCGGAAGACCAAGGCGAACCCGGAACCGAAGCCGGGCCGTCTCGCTGAGCTCGTCACCCTCAAGAAGATGGCCCCGTACGTCGGCAACAAGTCCAGCGCCTACCACGCCACCCGGACACTGATCCTCAACGCCCTCAAGGCCAACTACGCCCCCGAAATCATCGCCAAGGCACTGGAAGACGGCGGCCGAGCCTTCCCCTCACGGCAGCAGTTCGAGGACGCGTGCGCCGTCGCGGCCGGCGTGAACGTCAACCGTCCGCGCCCGGGGGGAACGGGCCGCACTCCCGCGTACAACGACGACGCGACCTGGCGCACCCGGAAGCAGCAGAAGAGCAGCCCCCCACAAGGCGCGAAGCCCGCCGAGGACGACGAGTTCGGGCTGCGCGGACTTGCCGACTCGGCATGACCGCCGACCACACGTCCCCAAGGAGCAGCGACGTGACCACCAGCGCTCAGTTCCCCGCGCGCGGCATGGCCCCCGCGGTCACGGCGATGCGCCAGACCCTCCGCGACCTGAGGGCCGGGACGCTCGACACCTCCGGCTTCAAGCCCCTCCCCGACGAACTCGCCGAGGAGGCGCTGGACGACGGATACGCGGTCGTCCGCCAGAAGGCATGGAACACGTCCCTGCGGCTCGCCAGCCACGACAGCTACGCCCACTGGACGCTCAACCGCCTCGACGCGAAGGAGCAGCACCGCGACCGTCTGCGCGACTACGTCACCGCTTTGTCGTGGGCGTTGAAGAAGAGCGTCGCCCCTCCGAAGCTGAACGGCATCGCCTACGGCAACACAGGTTCCGGGAAGACGACCGCCATCATCGCGGCCGGCAACCACGCCGTACGGAGCGGACTGCGGACGCGCTACCTCAAGCACACCCAGTACTTGGAGTGGCTGCGCCCCAACCGCGCCCCGGCCAGCCTGACCGAGCAGGAGGTCATCGAGCTCTACACCACCAGCAAGACGCAACTCCTGATCCTCGACGAGGTCTGCAGCGGCATGGACAACCCCAGTGACTGGGCGCGCACCCAGTCCGAACACCTCGTCGACGCCCGCCGCGCGGCAGGCCTGCCCACCCTGGCCGCCACCAACCTCACCAGCGACCGGATCATCGCGACCATCGGTTCACGGTTTTTCTCACGGCTGGCCGGAGGCGCCAGCCTGTTCGAGATCGTGGGCGATGACCGTCGCTGCCCGGTGAGTTGGGGCGGGGCGGACGACGAGACGGCAGACGTCGCCTGGGGCTGAGCGGAATACCAGTGCACAACCCGGGCGGACCATGGTCATTCTGTTCTATGGTGTCCAACGACTCCGGGAGTCACAGCGAGCCCTCGGAGCAACACCGAAGAAGGAGTGATCAGTGGCGTCCGCACAGGCCAGTCCGACCGTAACCATCGGCGAGCGCAAGGCCAAGAAGTGGAACGACAACCAGCAGAGGGCCGTCTTCTACGCGTCGCTCGGCCTGATGCTGGCCTCCATCACCTCAATCCGGTGGGCCTGCACCATCATCGGCTTCCCCACCGCAGCCGCCTGGCTCGTTGCCGTGTCTTTCGAACTGCTCGTCGCCATCATCGGCGACGCCGCGTCGTCGACTCGGCGCACGAACAATGACGGCTCGAAGGGCGGCTACTACGGCAGCCTGTGGGCCATCTTCACCTTCATGCTCCTGCTGGCCATGACCGCGAACGTCGGGCACGCCGTTTTCACCATGGGTGAAGCCTTCACCGACGGTGGCATGCCCGTGTTCCTCACGGACTACCAGAGCGAAGTCATGGGCCTCGGCGCGGCATTTGCGGCTGCCGTGCCCCTGGGCGGAACCTTCGGCTTCCACGTGAGCGGCTTCCTCCGCAAGTACGGCGCGGGCGCCGACTGGGTCGACGAGAACGGCACCAAGCAGGTCGCCGAGGTCTTGGACGAGCCGCGCGGCCGTCGGCGCAAGGCTCCCGTCCCGGCCGCAGCGCAGGCACCGCGCCCCACGGTCCGGGCCACCGTGCCGGACGTGCCGAAGCCGCCGGCCCCGCCCGTCGACGAGACCAAGGAGCCGGCCTCGCCGTCCGGCGAGAGCCCCAAGACCGGCGCTCTCAGCGAAGACCAGGTCTATGAGCTGATCAAGCAGGCGCTCGACGAGGGCGACGACGAGCGCCTGAAGCCGAAGGGCGACCTGAGCGGCACGAGCATCGGGCAGATGATCGGCCGAGACCGGAGCCAGGGGTCGCGGATGCGCCAGCGACTCATCAGCCGCTACCTGGCCGAGACAGACAACCACGACGTACCGGAGTGGCTCGTGCAGCTCACTCAAGGGACCTGAGCATCCCACTCTCGGGTGGCCCGTCTCCTGCCTGCAGGAGGCGGGCCACCCGCATTTTTGGCCCTTGCCAGCACGTCAGACCCTTCGTTTTCGGCTATAATAGAAAAACGTACAGCCTGGATGTTGGGGGAGAGGTTAACCCCCTGCGCCCCGCACCATCGCCCGGTCACAGCGAAACCGCGCGATGCACACACGCCAAGATCAGGGAAGGCGCAATGGCCCCAACCACCGCACCCGCACCTCCGCCACGCTTGAAAACCAGGAAGC
Organism: Streptomyces sp. NPDC058751; assembly: GCF_042746485.1. Classification (NCBI taxonomy): domain Bacteria; kingdom Bacillati; phylum Actinomycetota; class Actinomycetes; order Kitasatosporales; family Streptomycetaceae; genus Streptomyces; species Streptomyces sp. NPDC058751. The sequence continues at coordinate 15,823 of NZ_JBHYPZ010000025.1, forward strand.
CCACCGGCCGTATCGGCTGGCCCCTGGTCGTCGTCGCCGGAGCCGAGAAGACCGGCAAGTCCCACCTGTGCGCCGAGTTCGCCAACTCGGACCTGATCGGCCGACTCATCTGGATCCCCATCGGCGAGAGCGACGTCGACAGCTTCGGTCAGATCGCCGACTTCGACATCGCCGACGAGCAAGACGGCACCTACCGCGGCATCCTCAACACGGTCCGCCAGGCCGTCGCCGAGCCCCGCGCCGACCCGGGCAAACCCAACGCGATCGTTCTCGACTCAGGCACCATCCTCTGGGAACTCCTCCAGGACGAAGCCGACCTGATCGCACGAAGCCGCGCCGCAGAGAAAGCCGCCCGCCAGAAGCGGCCCGGCCCGAGCGCCGACGACGACGTCGTCATCGGACACAGCCTCTGGAACCGCGCCAAAGACAGGTGGCGCCACGTCATCGACGCCCTCCGCAGGCACGACGGCCCCGTCATCATCTGCTGCCGACTCGACGAGGTCACAGAGTTCGATGCCCAGGGAAACCCCACCCGCAACCGCACGTGGAAGGTGAAGGCCGAACGCAACCTCCCCTACGACGCCACCGTCGTCATGCAACTCCGCACCTACCGGCGCCCCACTCTCACCGCGGTGCGCTCACTGGTCATGAGGCTCGCTCCAGACGAGGAACGAACCCGGCCCGGCCTGACTCTCGACGGCCTGATGCGCGAACTGGGCATGGAGCAGAACATCAACGTGCAGCCCGCCCCGTTCATCGCCCCTCAGCCGGAAGCCGGCCTGGACGAATTCGAGCGGGAGGCCGAACAACGAGTGAAGGCCAACGAGGCCGCGGCCGAGATGCGCCGGTACGCGACGGAGCGCAGAGTGCCCGAGCCGGGAGATGTCACCCAGAACATCACCCGGGCACTAAAGGACGACCTCGACCCGCGCCGCGCCCTCCTGATGGTGCGCACCGCCTACACCAGGAACGTTCTGCAGCGGGTGACCATCCCGACCAAGCAGTGGGGAGACGTTGACGCGGATACCGCGATCACCCGCCTGCTCACCGACCTGGGCTACACGGCGAACGCCCACGGTGGTACCCCCAGCAACCCGTCACAGCGACAGGGCGGCAAAGAGGGCCCCAGCCGCTCACCGAGCGAGAGGGAGAGCGCAGGGGCGGGAAAGCAGAACGGCGCAGACCAGCAAGCACCGCCTGGCGGTCAGCCGGGCACCCCTCCGCCCCCGGCACCCGCCGAACCGAGGCAGGAGCCTCCCACGGGCTCCTCCGAACCGGAGACGGCCGTCACGACCAGGAACGCGCCACAGGCCGTCAGGAAGCGCCCGAAGACCCGACAGGAGCAGCAGGCCGAGCGTGTCCGCGAGGCGGTGCTGAAGGAGGCCGACTACCAAGCCCGCGTGCACTTCACCACCCTCACCGTCCACCTGGCCGACCTCATGCCGGCGAGCGGGCGCGTCGAGGACATCACCACCTACGACCTCACCGAGTTCGTGAAGGACGCCCGCCCCGGTGTGAAGGAGGCGCTTGTCGGCGCCGGGGAGGCAGCCACCATCGCCGCATACGCGGTGGTGCCGGACGGCCCGTGCATGAACGTCGACGAGGTCTTCGCCGACTGCAAGATGATCGAGGGCGCCCCGTCCTGACGACGTGACGCGTGACGTGACGTGCGGCCGGTACGCCATGACGGCGCCCGGCCGTGCGCACGCACGCTCCGCACGTCACGTGACGTCACGCCAGTACCGCGCGGCGAAGCGTGCACCAGCCAACCCGCGCCCCCGATCGACCCCTGCACGCTTCCCTCTTTTCGTCACCCGCTGCGACTGCCGTGCACAGGTCAGCGTGCACGCACGCCGTCCACCTTCCTGCCGCGTGCACGCCTCGCACGCTCGCCGAGGCACGGACCGACTCCGTCCGCGACCGATCCGCGCACACGCCCGGCACGCACGGGCCGCCACTCGTGCGTGCGCGCCCGGCTCGCGTGCACCCGCCCGTACGCACGAGTGCACGCCCGCACCTCCTCTGCACACACGGTCGAGTCGGCCGCGCGAAGCGTGCACGCGCGCCCCGTGCACGGGCATTGACCAGCAGGAACGCGCCGTGCACGGCTGAGATGCACGCACGCCTACCCGCTCGCGCCTCGGATCGGCCGTAGACGCAGCACGTCCTGCGGCGCGCACGACCGCCGCAAGCAGCGGACACTTCCGCACGCGAGCGGCACCCTCGTGCATAGGCCGCCCACCGTGCACGCCCACGTCATCCGCACGCTTCCCCGTGCACGGGCACGCACGCATGCAGTAGAAAGGGCACGCTCGCCGAGCGTGCCCGTGATCATCAAGCCGTGCGTGCGGCCACAGTCCGTTACCGCTGCTGAGGCTTCGAACCGTCAGCCGCACGCGGCTTCCTCTGCGCGGCCCGGTCCTTTGCCTGCTCCTCCCGCACGATCTCCAGGAACTCTTCAGGGTGCCGGCGGGCGAGCTCATCGGCCGCTCGACGCCGCGGGTTCCGCCGGGTCGGGAACCGGCCGCGCCGGGCCTGGTAGGCATCCATGACGAACTGCAGCAGGGCCTGCTCGCGCTCCATAGCGGTGCAGAACTCGGCGAGACGAGCATCGTGCGCGCGCCGCGACTCGTTCTCGACGGGCACCAGGTGCTTCTCGGCCTCACGGTGCAGCGTCTTCGCCGCCTTCATGGTGCGCCTGGACAGCTCGTCGGAGCGGAACGCGAGGCCGGTCACCATCCGGGACACCTTGCGTTGATCGGCGGGCAGGTCCTGGACGAGCGCGGCGAACTCGCTCGCGAAGTCCTCATCACCGAGCTGGGCGAGGTAGTCGATCTCGTCGTCGACTTCTTCGCGGCTCGGCCCGTTCTCCGCCGGCATGTATACGTCCTCCGTAGCGTGCGGCTGTGTCCCCTGGGGGAGCAAGCGATGGCCGCCTGGCGACCGAACCCACCACGTGCCTGGATCTTCGGGCCTGCGAGCCCTCCCCGGCCCCGGGCGCTATGCGCGCGGTTCGCGCAGGCAGCAGCCAGTCATCAGGCCACACTGACAAGGAGCCAATCAACCCTCGTGGCGCTGTCTGTCTACGGTGAGTTCGGCGGCCAGACGGCCACCTTGGCGGATCATACCGGCCGCAGCCGGCCCTCCCCGCTCACGAGCTATTTTCCACCCGGGGCAGGGCGGTCCTCGACTCGATCACGGTGGTCACTGCGCTGGGCTTCCACACCAGGTCGTGCGCGGCCTGGGACGCGGCGAGAACCGCGCCGATGGTGCCGAGGGCGGGAACACCATGGGTGAACTGGTCGAGGCCACCAGTGGACGCCACGGTCACGACGCCAGCGATGCCGGCGACGACGACAGCGACGATCCGCTTGACCCGGGCGCTCCAGAACGGCTGCTGGACAACCGCAGTCAGCAGGGGCAGGACGGCGCCGACACCGGAGCCGACGGCAACGGAATGCAGGGTGCTCATGGGAAAGGTCCTTGCGTGCGAGAGGGGTTGGGACGGGCAGACCTTGCCGGGCGCCGTGTCCTACCGTCGCGTGCTCACGACCCGGGCAGGGCAATATCGCCAGCGATCTCCGGTGGCGCTTCGGGCGCCGAACGTCCCAGCGAGCGCAGCGCATCGAGCAGCGAGTGAATGTAGTCCAGCGCGGCCGCCTTCCACCGACGGTCACGCCGCTGTTCCTCCTGCATGAGTCGCACCTCACGCTGCAACTCGAGCTGTCCGGCCTCCAGGACGGTGACTCGCTCGACGGTCTGCGCGTGCATCGCGCGCTCCTGGTCCAGCAACACCTTCTGCTGGTCGAGCATGCCGCGCTGCTGGTCGAGCAGGGAGGAGAAACCGGCCGTGACGGTCTTCATCGCCTCAACGTACGTATGCCCTTCGGTGGCCTGCGCCGATGACGTCGCCTGCAGGGTGGCCACCCGCTCATCGGCGTCGCCGCGCCGCTTCACCTGCCGGTAGCTGAACCAGGCCCCGATGACGACACCGCCCAGGGCGCAGACGGGGGCGATGACCGGCGCCAGGGAAGAAAGCCAGTCCACGGCGCCCTCCTCGAACACGGATATGGGTGCGCGGGAGCCGGGACCTGAAAGCCCGCGGCTCCCCGCAGCCCGGAACGCTGCACTACGAGGTGGTCTTACGTCACCGGCTGCGCGGAGGCGGGGCTGACGCCGGCGACCGCGTTCCACCCGATACGGATGGCGTTCAGGATGGCGTCGTCGGAGATCGCGGCGGCCACGGCCACGGAGCCTGTGGCCCCGGCCGCGGCGGCCTCCGCCGCGGCGGCGAGCATGGGCGGTGAGGCGACGAAGCCGACCATCATCTGCGCCGCCTGTGCCTCCGTGGGGCTCAGCACCGTCTTGGACAGGTTCCAGCGCGCCGGGTACCCCGGTGTGTCCGGGGGTTCGGCGAAGACCTCCTGCGCGATCACCGCGATGGCCATGCGGACGCGCGGGAGTAAGGACGGCTCGCAGGCGAGACCGCAGACGTCGTTCAGGGACAACGGCAGGGCGGGCAAGACGGGAGTCTCCTCACTTGGTGTAGGTGACGCGCAGCTTCGGAGGGTTGGTCTGGCCGTAACCGCGCGCACGGCCGTAGTAGTTCAGGCTGGAGTTGTTTGGGTCCAGCGCGATGCCCCGCCACTTCGTGCTGTCGAAGACGCTCGTGATGTCGACCCACTTGCCGACGCTCTTTGCCCAGGCCACCGTCTTGGACTCGGAGTCGCACGAGAACGTGGAAGGACGCGATGCGTGGCTGTGCGCCTTGATCACCGCGCTCCCGCCGGCGTTGTAGTACCAGTGATCGAAGTACAGGTACACCTCGGCCTTCTGGATGGTCGCCCCGGCCAGGTCCGTGGCCAGGGCGGACGAGAAGCCAATCAGCGAGGCCTGCATGCCGTTTGTCGACGAGAAGTAGCCCTGGTAGCAGGAGTTGCCGTAGTAGCTGTTGTACGAGCCGCGGGCGGCGTAGGAGCCGGACCAGGTGGCGGAGTACGTCTTGGTGTACTGCACGACGGGCGGGGTGGCCGTACCGCCTCCCGTGTTGTAGCCGCCGGTCTTCGGGATCTCCGGCCCGATGTCCTCGACGATGAAGTAGCAGCTCCGGCCGGTGGTGGGCAGGCCCAGCTCGAACGTCTGGCCCGTGGTGCCGCCCTCGTTGGAGAAGCTGAGCAAGAAGCGGTGAAGGCCCGCCCCGAGCGAGCTGGCCGGCGCGATGTGCTCCAGCTCGGCCGTCCAGAACCGGCCCGTGTGCGACGGGGTGAGGATGCAGTGCTGCCGCAGCGTCGAGGTGATCGTGGGCGTGGACACCCCGCCGTCCCGCAGGTAGAGCCGGGCTTCTCCATCGTTGGCGGTGTCGAAGTCAGCCGTCGCGTGGAACTTGATGCGATACATCCGGCCCGCCTGGATCATGGCGGGCAGCTCGTAATAGCCGATCTCCGTACCGGTCGACGTCACGGTCGTGGCCGGGACGCCGTACGCGACGATGCCGCGCGGCCGTTGGTCGAGGATCGTGGCGATGTCGTCACCGCCCAGGGTCAGGCTGTCGGCGATGGCCATCGACTGGAAGCCTGCCTTGCCCTCCTGGTCGATCGTCGCGACCGGTACGCCCTCGGAGGAGAGAGTGAGGTAGTTGGGGCGCCCGGTCAGGAGCGCGACGGCTTCCTCGCCCGCCTCGTCGAACAACTGCAAGCCCAGAGGCGAGAGTTCCGTCCGGGCCCCGGCAAAGCCCGAGGCGGTCACGAACTTGGCGTCGGCGTTGTCCCACAGCACACTGCCCGCGGTCGAGGAGACCGACCTGAGACGCACGATCACCTGCGTGGTGTTCGTCGGCGCCACGATGCTGGAGACGCCGGCGACCCGCGTCCAGGCGCCCCGCACGGTGGCTCCTGCGCCGGAGGTGACGATGGCGGAGTCGAGCGGCGTACCCGCGGCGTCACGCCACTCCGCGTAGATGTCCAGGCGGTCACCGACCCAGTCGGTGGAGGCCAGGTAGTCCACGGCGAGGTACATCTTCCGGCCGGGCACCGCGGGGATGGGCCCGACCAGCGTCATCTCCGCAGACGACGCGGCGTTGTTGCGCAGGGCCTGGGCAGTGCCGTTGCCGCCCGCCACAACGGACCAGGATGTGCTGCCCGCGACCCGCTGTGTGGACACAGCACCCTCGAAAGACGGATCGGCGATCAGGTTGCCGTCGGTGCCGAGCGACAGCCGGTCTGCGGTCAGCGAGCCAGCCTTGATGCGCGTCGCGTCGATGACGCCAGCCGCGATCTTCGTGGCGGTCACAGAGTTCGCGGCCAGCTTGTCCGCGGTCACCGCGAGCGCGCTGAGCTTGTCCGTGGTGATGGCGAGCGAGGCGATCTTCTCGGCGGTGACAGCCAGGGCGAGGAGCTTGTCCGTGGTGATGGCCCCGGCGAGGATTTTGACCGCGGTGACCGCGTCGTCGGCGAGAGCGTTGGTCCCGACGGCACCGAGGGCGATCTTCGCCGCGCTGACCGCGCTCTCGGCGATTTTGACCTCGGTGATCATCCCGTCCACGAGGTCCTGCTCCACGGCCTGGCGCGCCTGGCCCTGAACGGCCGTAGAAGGGGCACTGGCGAGGCTGGCGGTGGTGAGGGCGACGAGGCGTACCCAGCACTCGGCGTAGTCATTCAGCGCGACCGTGACGCTTCCGCCGGTGACGTCGACGATGGCCGCGGCGAGCGTGGTGACGTCGGGGGCGAAGTCGGCGGCCGCGCCGACATGTACCTGCATGGCCGCGAAGTCCGTCGGTGGGGTGTCGGAGTCGTCCCACCAGCCATCCCAGGTGACGGTCAGGCCGGACAGGGCCGACAACACGGTCGGGGCGCCGGGCGTGGGGGGCGGAGTGGCGGCCGCGGCCTCGGGGACGAGGGCGATGCCGCCGTCCGGTTGCACTCCGACCGACCCGGCGAGCTGCCCGTCCTCCGTGTAGATGTCGAGGGTGCCACCCTCGATGGAGGTGTACGCGGCCTTGGATGTGCGCTCAAGGGCCTGGAGCCGCTTGTCGAAGCCGTCTAGCAGCGCGGCGAAGCGCTTGGCGTCCGACTCGGTATCCAGGAAGTTGACCATGCCGCGGGATGGTCGATGTCCGCGCGGCTAGTGTCGCGCCCTGGTCAGTAGTGGAAGCTGTCGGAGCGCTTCAGCGTGAGGGTGACGAAGCCGTCGGCGCTGATCTCGTCGGAGATGATGCGGTGCCACACGTCGATGTCGCCGACCCACGGCACGTGCACCTGTATGCGGATGTCGTCGCCGAGGGACCAGGCGCCGAACTTCGCGTTGGGGTGGTCGATGATCTGGACGGCGGGGATCTGTAGGGCGGCCGTGCGGCCGTTGAGCTCCGCCTGGCCGCGCTTTCGAAGAGCGTCGTCCGAGGAGAGCGTCTTGTCCGTGACGGTGGCCACCCGGCGCAGCCGGCCGGTCGCCCGGGAGTAGTTGTGGACCTGGGCGCGCTTCATCTTCTGGCCCTCGCCCTTGCCCAGGACGACGACCTCGTTGGCGTAGTCGTCACCCATGCCCTCGGGCTTGGCGATGGCGACGAGGTTCTCGCCCTGAGCGAAGCGAAGATCAGAGCGTTTACGGCCGATCCGGGGAGTGCCGAGCCTCAGCCGGTGGGTGATGGTGTTGCTCGTCGAGTCCTTCCAGGCGTGCGTCTCCATCCAGTCGAACTGGAACTGGTTGACGAGGGTGTCCAGGGTCTGCCCGCAGTCCGGGTTGTCCCACCAGGCCAGTTCCCAGGGGTCGCTACCGTCCTTGGCGCCCAGCAGTTCCCCCTTGTCGTGCGTGTCCACTACCAGACCGACGCCCCCGTACGGCCGTGTCTGGACGTGGTTCCAGACCGCGCGGAAGGCGTCGAACACGTCGATCCGGGGTCCGCCGTAGGGCTTGGGCGCCGCAGGCACCTTCTTCTTCGGGTTGGAGCCGTCGATGAATCCGTCGTGGTTCTTGTCCCGGCCCGCGTACGGGTCCTTGGGTGTGATCTTCTTGCCCGAGATGACGTGCGACTCGAACGGGATGCCATGCGGGTAGCTGCTGAACCCCTCGCAGTTGATCGTTGCCTGTTCCCCGTCGAATGCGGTCTTGGTGACCAGGCCGCCCCACCGAATCGCACCGTCGATCTCCAGATACAGCTTGGTGCCCCACTCCCGCAGGATGGGGTCCCCATCCGGGGCGAGCATCCGGGCATACTCGGGTTCGATCTTTCCTGCCATCGCCCCGGGCCCGGACAGGTCGCGCTTGGGGTTCGAGGACAGGGTGAACGGGACCTGCCAGTCGAGCACCTCCTCGGTGAGAGCGTCCTGGGCGATGAAGCGCCACCCGGCCGGCACCGGTCACACCTCCTCTTCGTCCGGGCTCTCGACGAATTCCACGTCAGCGATGATCGACGTGCCGGCGTCGACCGACACGTCGCCGGTCTCGCTCTTGTACATGTACGTCTGCACGGTCAGCGTCTGTGTGGTGCCGCGCATCGGTCGGGGGACGGCGAAGTTGTCGGCGAGGACGATGGTGGAGCGGCGCGTGCCGTTGCCGGAGTCGTCGTCGATGTAGGTGTCCTGACCGAGCAGGGAACCGAACTTGGTCTGCATCCGCGCGTAGACGTCGCTCTTGGTCATGCGGAAGCCGGCGAAGGTCATGACCAGCTTGGCGCGGGTCGCCCAGGTCGGGACGTCGATGTCCCACGAGGCGGCGCCGGGCCAGTTGTGCCACTTGTTGTCGGAGTAGGACAGCGTCGACAGAGCGCCGGGGAACGCCGTGTAGAGCACGCGGTCCCGGCGGGCGCTGACCATGTCCCGCAAGTCCTTGATCATCGCCTGCGTGATCGCGGACGTGTTCGGGGGGATGTCGATGCGGGCCAGGGTGATCGCCGAGTCGGTGGGGTGGACCTGCCGCACGTTCGTCGTCGTCTTCGGCACCCCGGAGATCACCCGTGTGAAGATGTAGGGGCCGACCGTGGGATCCGATGGGAGGGGCCAGGTCTCCCCGTACGAGTAGGGGTTCTCCACCCGGGCGATGACCAGGTCCGAGCGCGCCGAGGCACCAGTGGCTGCGACGTTGACCGTGTCCGACGTCGGGAGGCGCCCCGCGTAGGCCTGGTAGGTCGCCCCGGCGGCCTGATTGAGGATCGCGCACGCACCGGCGCGAACCTGCACCTGAGCCGCGGGCGACGACAGCGCCTTGACGGCCAGGTCCCCGGAGCCGACGATGCCCTGCGCCCCGCCGAAGGCGGCGTAAGCCAGGAGCCGCGCCACCTCTGTGGAGTGTTCCGCCTGCCCCTCGGTAAACCACGGCACGCTGTCCCACGACGCCATCTGTTCCTCCTGCTGCTGGTTTCCTGGCGACAGCGGAGGATCACGGGCCCGGCGTGCTTACGTCGCGCCCTACAGGTAGGCGTAGGCGTCGCGCCACGCCACGGTCATGAACGCCGTGGCGGTCGCGTCGGTACCGCGCAGTACGAGGTCCTGCCGGCCACGCGGGATCAGCAGGTTCTCCAGCAGCGGGGACGAGCGGGTGATCAGCCCTGCGATGCTCGCGCTGCCCCGCAGCGCCGTCCGTACCCACGGCCGCGGGTCGATGACGACCTTCTCCCCGGCCTTGAGCGTCAGGTCCAGCTGCAGCTTCCAGCGGCCCACCAGTTCGCACACCGGCTGCGAGATGGGGCCCGTGATGCTGATGACCGGCCACGTCGGGCGGTTGCCGCCCACGACGATCTCACCCGGCGTCCGGACCGTCCCCTCACCAACCATGGCCAGCGGCGCCTTGAGCGGCCCCTTGATGCCGCGATGGGGCGGCGGGGCCATGTCCACGCGCACGCTCTGCTCGACATCGTCGAAGCTACCGGTGTGCACCGTGGCGAAGTTCGCGACGACCGGGGTGTACCCCTGCTTGGTCAGCTTGGAGGCGGCTGGCGCGCACTGCCGGGGCCGCCCATACCAGCGTCTCGCCCGACCTCCCTGCGTCGTCGACAGCACGGCGGGCGTGGCCATGAGGCTGCGGACCGCCCGGCCGTCCCACGCCTGCTGCATGACCGACACGGCGTCGAGGTTCGCCGCATGCCGGGCAGCCGCGGTGGCGCCGTCGTCGACGGTGTCGACACCGACCTCGAACGTGATGGTGGCGCCACCCGTGAAGTCCTGCCCGAGGCGGACGCCGTCTTCCCGGGGAAGTGGGGTGTCGCTGTTCGTCACGTCGGCATTCTTGATCTCGAACGGTTCGAGCAGGTAGTAGCCCGTGCGCCAGGTCCCGAAGGTGAAGCTGGCGCCAGGGTGGACCCCGTTGGCGCTGTACGACAGCTTCCACTCGCCCTCAGCCAGAGGCATACGCACCTCCCAGTCGTATCCGGCGCAGCTCGAACATGGCGTTGCCGAGAGCTGCGCTCGGGCTCATCGGCGCGCTGGTCATGGTCAGGTTCAGGTCGCCCCCGACGAGCGACGCCGTGGCAGCCGACGCGGTGGCTGTCCGGGGCCGGGCGGCGGACGGGGCGGTGGCGTGCACGCGCATCCCGCCGGATGCGTACTGACGCAGGGCGCCCTGAGCGAAGTAGACGACCTGGCCGCCGAACATCTCCGCGACGCGCTGCAGGATGGCCTCGGAGCGCTTGCGCTTCGCCGGGGCCAGGGGAATGTATGCCTCGCCCTGTGTCTCCGGTTCATTCCATACGCGCATTTCGCCCGGACTTCCGATCTGGGCGATGTGCCGCTCGGCGCCAGCCGCGAAGGCGCGGATCCTGCTGGCGGCAGCGCGGATGCCGCCGTTGGCGTACTGGACGATGGCGCCGTCTGCATGCGTGCGGACGACCGCCGGCTTACCGGACTCGCTGTACTGCACGGTGACGTGGATCGTCTTGCCCGTCATGTTGTTGATGGCGCCCTGGATGCGCTGGACCTGCGACAGCGGTGTCCCGGTCGGTGCGGTGATGGTGACCTTCTTGCCGCCCTTGTCGACAGTCTCGATCTTGTACCCGAGGTCCTTCAGCGCCTTCTGGGCGGTGGCCGTGGGCGCGGTAACCGTGATCGACTTCTTGTCCTTCAGCCCCGCGACCTTCTCCTGCACACCCTTCAGATCGCCGACAGCCTGGGAAATCACGGCCTGAATGGTCACCCTCTTCTTGTCCGGCGCCGCGGCGATGTCGGCGGCCAGTGCGCCGATGTCGACCCGGGCGCCCCCGGTCGGCGCGGTGACGACGATCTTCTTGCTGCCGGGGATGCGCTGGAAAGTGAACCCCAGCGCTTCAAGCTGGGTACGGGCTTCAATCGTGGGCGCGTCGATCTGGATGGACTTGCCAGGCTTGATGCTCTCCAACTGCCCCCGCAGGGCCAGGATCTGAGCGGTCGACTCCGGGATGCCCGACGTCGTCATCAGCGTGGTGACCGTCTCCGGCACCAGACCCATCTGGTCGGCCAGGGCCTTCGCCTGATCCTTCGGGATGCCCATGTCCATGGCGAGCTGGATGGCCTTGGCACGGGCCCGCTCCATAGACGCCTGGCTCGTCTCCATCGCCTCCGACAGGGGCATCACACCCTTCTCGGCCGACTCCTTGGCCTTGGTGGCCATGCTGAGCATCGAGTCGCGAAGTTCGGTGAGCTGGCTGTTCAGGGTCTGGCCGTTGCGGGTCGCCGTGTTGACGAGGCCGTCATTGCCGACGAGGGCCTTACCCCAGCCGTCGGACCGCTCGATGGTGCCCTTCATCGTCTCGTCGATCTGCAGCATCACCGCATTGAGCTGGGCGGTGGCGTCGTGGAACGAGGAACTGTTGCCGTTGAGCGCGTCCAGGGCCCGCTTCAGCGCATCGACTCGGCTGTCCGCCGACTGCGTCTTGTCGCTGAACCCCTGAACAGCTGTCGAAAGGCGGCTGTACGCATCGGTGCCGGTTGACCCGGCGGACTCCATGGCCGCCGCGGCTTCCTTGGCATCGCGCTGCCCCTTCTTCAGTTCGCCGTTGATCGCTCCGAGCGCGTCAGCCGCGTCCTTGTACTTCTGGCCCTGCTCGTCGTACTTGAGGACGCTGGCCTTGCCGCCGGCGAGATCCTTGTACTCCTGGTTGGCGTCAGCGAGTTCCTGCAGCTTCTTCCGCAGGCCGTCGATGGTGCCGCCCTGTTCCAGGTAGCGGTCGGTCAGCGTCTTGAGGCTGACGTCGGCATCCCGCATGACGTCGACGAGCTTTCCCTTGCCGTCGGAGAGCTCGGTCTCCTGCAGGAGCTGCACCGCGTGGGCCCGTACGTTGGCGTCGATCACGCCGTTGGAGTCCGCCAGGGCTTGAGCGAGGGACTGGATGCGCTCCCGGTGAGCTTCGGCGGCTCGAGCATTCTCCTCCTGCTTGGAGGCGAGCAGACCGAGTCCGATGGTGGCGCCCGCGATGGCGATGCCGAGGGGGCCTCCGAGAGCGGAGGTGATGCCGCCGAGGCTGCGCATAGCGACGGTGTTAGCGGCGCCGATCCCGCGCAGCGTGCCCCGCAGGCCAGTGCCTTGCGAGGAGACCCGTTGGTAGACGCCGGCCATGCGGCCCCACAGGCTGAGGTGCCCGCCGGCGGCTGTGGTCGTGCCCTGCAGCGTGGTGCCCAGCGAGCGCATGGAGGTGGCGGTGGTGGCGATCGAGGTTCCGAAGCCGCGCAGCATGTTGCCGACACTGCTGATCACCTTCAGCGCCAGCATGGTGGCCAGGAAGTACGCCAGGGCGGTGTTGGCGCCCGGGACGACGCTCATCAGGTAGTTGAAGGTCACCAGTAGGCCGTTGAACACCACGAGCAGCAGTCCGAGTCCGCTCGCGGCCCCGGACAGGTTGCCGATGGCGGTCGCGAGGTTCGAGATGACGGCGACGATCGCGGGACCGACGGTGTCTCCGAGCGCGGTGAAGAAGGTTCCGAGGGCGGGCATCAGCTCGGTTCGGATTTGGCGGATCAGGTCGGTGATACCGCCGTCTGTCGCCGCGCGACCGAGGCCCCGCACGAAGTCACCGACGAGCGCGTTGAGCTCGTGGAAGGCGGGCGCAGCGTCGGAAAAGAACTGCTGCATGACCTTCTGGCCCGGTTTGGAATTCGCCCACCGGTCGAAGCGCTTCATCGTGCCTTCGAACCCGGCGAGCAGGGCGTTGCCGGAATCCATCGCGGCCCGGCCGACTCCGCCGAGTCCCCTGGTCAGGTTGACCGTGGACCGGCCGAGCTGGGCGGCCTTGTCCCCGGCGTGGTCCAAGAACATGGCCAGGCTGCCCGTCTCGCGGCCAGCGGCGGCCGAGGCGCGAGTCCACTGAGCGCCCCTCTCGATTGCGTTACCGACTCGCTGGACGAAAGGGCCGGAGGCCACCAGAAAGTCGGTAGTCGCGTGACCGAGGTTGGCCAGGCTGTTGGTCATGTTGCCGACGACGCGAGAGTTCGTTGCGGCGATCTGCTTGAAGTCCGAGCGGAAGACGCTGGACTTCATGAACTGGGCGCCCCGCTCGGCGAGGGAACCCATCTGGGAAGCAGAGTCCCCAAGAGCGTCTTTCAGCAGCGGGAAGACAGACTGTGCCAGGGGCTTGACGTCGTCGGCGACCTTCGAGAAGAAGCGTTCGCTGACGGACAGCTTGACCTTGTTCCAGGCCGAGGACAAAGACGAGACGGCCGAGACGGTCTTGCGTGCCGACTTCGAGAGCTTGTCGAGCGCCTGGTCCAGATTCTTCTGCTGCTCCTCGGTGACCTTGCCGTCGGAGGCGAGTTGCTGTTGAGCCTTGAGTGACTCCTTGAGGGCATTGCCGAAGCCGCTGAAAGCGATCTTGGTGCCGATGGCTGCGCTGCCCGCCGCGGCGATCAGACCGGGGATGGCGCCAAGGACACCAACGGCTGGCGCGGCCGCGGAGACGAGGGCGGTCAGTCCGACCGCGTACTCGCCGAGTGCGGCAACAGCTGGCTGGATGAGCGAGACCAGGCTGCCGATGAGCGCCATGCGCATGGTGCGGCGGCGGCGGCCGCGCCCCGCCATGCCGAACGACAGCGGGACCTGAACAGGGTTGGCGTCCGCCTCGCCTTGGGCCCGGGTGAGCCACGACCGGATACGCCCAAGGAAACCTCCGCCGTTGGCGCCTCCGCCGTCATCGCTGTCGGTGCGCAGCGGGACGCGGACGTCGCTGCGCGAGGCGAGCCGAGCCACGGCTTCCAGCTCCTCACGGAGCCGGTCCCGGTCGACGCGGACACCGACCGTTGCCTTGACGCCGGCGGCCGCCTCGTCGACAGCCTTCTTGAGCTTCTTCCGCAAGCCCTTGTCGTCGACCTTGACCTTGACCTTGACGGCCAAGCCCTCCGCGGCCTCTTCGACCTTGGTCCGCAGCTTCTCGGCGAACCCCTCGAGGGAGGCGACGACTGGCACTTCAAGGCGGCCAGCCTGCATGCCCTCAGCCACTGCGCACCATTCCTCGTCTGGCCGCGGCCGCCAGCATCTTCTGGTGACCGCTCATCGGCTTCGTGGACTGCTGTGCCTCCGGGCCCCCGCTCCCTGCCGCGACGTCGCTGCGGTTGTAGGGGCGAGTGATCGTTCGCGGCTCTTCGCGGCGGTGATCGGAAGCGAGCAGAGAGATTTCCTCCACGAGCTGCGCCAGGAGCTCGGTGTGCACGGTCCAGCCGTCGAGCGGGGACGACTTGGTGCGCGACTCCTCCGGCAGGCCGTCGAGGAGCACGATCAGTCGGCGGACCCCGAGGAATCCGCGGTCTCCGGGGCGGCGCCAGACTCCTCGAGCGTCGAGCTGGTGGTATCGGCTGAGGTCGGCTTCGACGTCTCCCCATCGGTCTCGGAGGAGCCGGCCGACCCGAAGAGCTTTCCCAGGTCCACCCCGTAGACGCGGGTGAGGCCGATCGTGAGCCGGACATAGTCGGGGACCGAGGGGCGAGCCGCGAGGAAGTCGGCGAACTGCTGCTCGCCGAGGAGCGCCTTGTAGGTCTCCTTGACGGCGTTCAGGAACAGCTTCGGCAGTCGCGGGCGCCGGAACAGGAGCTCGATGATCTCGTCGACGGCGGACTTGCCCTGCGCCTGTACGACGTCTCCGAGCAGGCCAACCAGGTCCAGGTCCTCGCTGAGGATCGGATCCAGTGCGTCGGCGGGCAGTTCGGCCGGGAACAGGAACTCGGCATCCTCGGAGAACTTCACGAGGATGCCGTGCGGGAACTGCGCTTCGCGGCGCGGCGCGGCGAGGTCGATGACGTACTGATCGCTGCTCATGGGTGTCCGGTCCTCCCGGTGGGGGTCAAAGCACCGGGAAGGTAGAAACCCTGATCGCCTTACGTCGCGCGCTCGCAAGACGGCGATGCGAGCCTGTGTCTCACACGTGAGACACGGGGCGGGGAGACGGAAGAGCCCCGTGTCTCACGGTGAGAGAGACACGGGGCCCAGAGTGTGCAGGAGTGCGGGTCAGCTCCGCTTCTTACCCTTTCCCGCAGGCAGTTGACTGACCTCTTCCAGGACGTCGACGAACGGCTTGATCTTGTCCAGGAGGCGCTTGGCCTCACGAGGGTCGCGCTGCAGGAGCTCGCGGGCCTTGGCCGGGTCGAGCGTGCTCGTCACCACGTCCCACTTCTCGACCAGCGTCTTCCGCTCGCGCTCCGACTCGCTCAGGTCGTCGAGCGCCAGGGCCTCCGCGTCGTTCCAGCCGAGCTTGTCGATCGTCTCCTGCAGGCCGGCAGGCGTCTTGCTCTCGGACTGCGTCCAGACGGTGCGAACAGCTTCCTGTCCTGCCGCCTCGTCGTCCTTCCCGCGGGACCGCAGCACTGCGAGCAGCTTGGGCACCTGACGGGCGCTCAGCTTGTCGGGGGCCTCCGCGCCGAGGGGTTCGAGGGCCTTCAACACCGGGTGCTCGTTGACGATGCGGTACCCGTGCGCCCGCGAGATGTCCCAGCGCTCCGCGAGGTAGTCCTTGAACTTGGTGAAGGGCTTGCCGGTGGTCTCCGACACCATCTCCAGGTAGAGCTTCTCGCGACTGATCGCGTACAGCGCGGGGCTTGCCTTCTCTACGAACCGGTTGTCGGCGGCGACGACCGTGTCCTTGTAGAGCTCCTTCTCGTGGTGGACGATCCGTTCGAAGTACGCCAGCCGCTCGGCCTTGGGCGCGTCGGCCGCAGGCTCGCCCTCCTCCACAGGCTCCTCAACGTCGGCCACGGCTGTGGCGGCAAGGGCAGCGACATCGCTCTCCGGCTCCCTCGCTGCGGGCACCGTATCTGCGGCGGGAGCGGGCGTGGCCTTGAGTTTGAGGAAGCCGAAGACGTCTTCTTCGCTGCCAGCCGCGGTTCCCGAGAACGCGTCCTCCAGGGAGCCCTTCTCGTCGGCGTCCGTCTCGGCGGTGTCGGTGTTCGCGGTGGTCATGCGGCGATCTCCAATCGGCTCCGCATACGCAGCAGGAGCGCAGTCGTCAGCTTGTCGTGGGCCTCGGCGAGGTTGCTGATGGTGCCCTCGATCTTCTTGTCCTCTGCGCGCTTGAGGACATCCAGCTCCCACACGGAGAGGCCCAGTTGGCGGGCGATTTTCGCTGTCCTGGAGGACGCGTGAATCGTCTCGTCGAAGACGTGGGTGCTCTTGCCCAGGAGGCGGCGGGCTTCGTCGACGACTTCCTTGTGGATGCCGGAGGACTTGTTGGGGGATCCGAAGTGGACAACGCCCAGCAGCTCAAGCATCTGGTTGACCTGCTTTGCGGCCTTGAAGGCGTCGGAGATGTCGTTCAGAGCGTCTTCGAGGCTGCAGATGTCCATCTTCACCGGCGCCACGAGCCAGCGGGAGGCGCACAGGCACAGCATGAGGACGTTCGGGTTCTCCGGCGGCGCGTCGATCCATACGACGCCGTACTGGGAGAGCAGCGGCTGGAGGCACTGAGCGAGGCGACAGAAGGCCGCGTAAGGGCCCTCACTCTGTGCGATTTCCAGGAACAGGGTGTTGATTTGACGGAGTTCCTTGCCGCCCAGGACCACGTCCAAGTTGGGGCGCACATCCTTGATGGGCTGCAGCGGGGTGCCGTTTCTCAACGCCTCGTAGAACGCCGTGCCCTTGTCGCCTTCGTCCATCCCGAACTCTCGGCGCAGGTTGCCCTGCCCGTTGGCGTCGATCGCCAGGGTTGGGATCCCCTTGGACGCGGTCTTGGTCGCGTTGTTGCCGGTGAGGGTGGTCTTGCCGACACCGCCCTTGCCGCTCGCGAAGGACGTCACATGGCTGAAGAGTCTGTAGTCGATGCCGAGAGCCTCGGCCGACATGGGCATGATTGACACGAGGGCGCCCCTTCAAGGCACGGCGGATAAGTCGCTCGCATTCTGCCAGGCAGACGGTCGCGAAGATGCACAGACCCGTGGGACTGGATGCCTGCGCAGTGCGTTGTCCATGGGAGCGTCACACGGTCGAGTGACGGTAAAAGCCCGTGTCTCACATGTGAGACACGGGCTTCTGGGGGTGTGATCGGGGCCGTGTCTCACAGTGAGACACGGCCTCCGGCTACGCGGCCGGCGCGAACGCGGGGTCGTTGGTGAGCAGGTACCAGGCGTCCGAGTCGTCGCCGCCCTGCACCGCAAGGCGCAGCGGGAGCACCGATTCCTTTGCCTTCTGCAGGTCCTTGCTGACGCCCTCCATCTGCATGGTGCGCGGCAGGACGTACCGATACGACTTCCCGCCGTCGACGACCTCGATGCAGCCAGCGACCTCCGTACGGCCGCCGATGCGCGGCGGCGCGAAGCGGTAGTGCTTCGGGCTCGTTTCGGTCCCGCCCGACGGCGTGATGGTGGTGATACTGCCGCCGCCGTACACGGCCTGGAAGTTGCGGCCGGACCACTGCTGCAGGTCGACCTCCACGGTGGCGCTGTCGGAGGTCTGAAAGGTCCGGGACGGGAAGTCGGTCTGAGCGGACTTGACCTGCTCGAAGCTGGGTTCCTCGGTGAACTTCAGGCTGTCCTCGGTGGTGAGGCCGACGCTGTACCAGCCCGCCGGCATCGCGACGGTAGCGTCGGCCGGCGCTTCAGTGCCGACGGGTGCGAGCCATACCCGGGTTCGCGCGGGAACGACGATCTGATTCGCGTTGGTGATGCTCTCGCCTGCCATGGCAGTGCTCTCCTCGTAGCCAGGGGTTGGGGCCGGGCCACGATGGGGACGACGGACGGCTAACGTCGCGCGGTGGACCTCACACCGGGTTCGCCAGCGATACGAGCGGCAACGCCAGAGGCGTGGGGCGGTAGCTGTGCAGGGCGGCCTGCAGCATGTTCGTGAGCCTGCGGTGCCGAAGGTGCTCCTCGATCCGCTGTCGCGTGTCGCTGCAGGCCGGATGCGGATGCCGGAAGGCCCGAAGCTGTGCCAGGAGGGCGCTGAAGGCGAGAGAGCCCAGCTCGACGCCGATGGCCGTCGGCGCCAGCGCAGGAAGGGGCACGAACGACAGCGCCTCGTCGACGTAGTGGATCTGGAAGTCGTTGACCGTTCCCAGGTCCGCCCAGGTGCCAGGCCTCGCGTGCAGCGGCGTGCCGATGGGCGCGATCTGGATGGTGGTCAGACCGTTCTTCGGCAGCGTCACTGTGTCTCCTGGGGCGGGTGGATGGTGGTGAGGAGGCCGAAGATGTGCCGCGGCTGGCCGTCGGCAAGTGGAGAGTCGATCAGAACGCCGGACGGGCGCACGGAGCTGATGACGGGCTGTCCGGGCCCGGCCGGCTGGTCGACGAGCTCTTTCGTCGCCAGCGCACACACGAGAGCGATGCGCCGCAGGGCATGCGGGCCCGGCCAGCCGGACGGATCGCCGTACACCTCCAAGATCACCTCCGGTTCGGTAACCCACTCCAGATCGCGCAGGTCGCCGCCAACGCCTGGGATCACACGCAGGTGTGGCCAGGGAGCCTCGCGCACGCCAGACACCCGGCCGGGCCCTCCCAGCGCGGCGGTCACCTGAGGGTGCTTGGCGAGCCAGGCCAGGACAACGGCGACCGGGTCAACGTCGGCGAGATCGGTGCCGTTCACGCCTGGCTGCGGGTGCGCGCGATGTAGCCGCTGCCGCGGAGCTGCCGGGCGTAGTCCGGGGAGACGTAGGCGTCGTCACCGGGCTTGACCTCCACGCCGCCCACCCGCAGGTGGTGAGCGAAGCGGACCTTCTCCGGGCTCTGCCCCGCGCGCAGCGGCGGGCCGATGACGGTGACGGCCTGGTCCTCGGTGGCGGCCGGCTCCGTGGCGGCCGCGAAGGTGTTCTTCTTGGTGGCGTTCGTGGTCATGGCGCGCAGGGTGCAGAGCGGTGCGCCGTAGTGTCGCGTCCTCACCGCCGGGCGGCGACCGCGGCGGCCGCCCGCGCCATGTAGAAGGCGCCGATCGCTTCCAGGTTGCCCGGGTAGACCGTCCCGACTTCCGCTTCGACGACGAACTTCCCGGAGGCGACAACCTTCGCGGTGACGGTGCTGCCCGTGATGACCGGCGGCAGGGTCCGGATGTTGCGCGAGATGCCGTCCGGGATGGTGTGCACGCTGCACCGGCAGTTCTTGAGGTTCGCGACAGCCCGGCTGCTCTCGTCGCGGGGCTGCTTCATGTACGTGAGGGGGCCGACGCCGCGGTGTTTGCGGTCCCAGTCCATGCTGTTGATCTCGAACCGCAGGTTGTCGGGGCGCTCCTGACCGTGCGCCTGCGCGTGCGTGGGGCGGACGCGATCGTCCGCGACGGTGATCCACTTCTTCGTCGGCGGGGCGAACCTCTTGGCGGCCCGCTCTACCTCGCGCGCGACTTCGTGGATGTGCGGGGCGACCATCATCGCGACCATGCGGTCCAGGCCGGGCGTCGCGTGGAACTTCGCCATCAGGGCACCTCCGGAGGGTTCTCCGAGGCGACGACGGCGATGTAGTCCGCCGCCCCGTAGCCAGGCACGGTCTTCGGGAGCGCGGTCACCACGGTCCAGGTGAGGGTGCCGTCGCTGAGCACGTCGCCCGGCTTGAGCGGCCACGCCTCGGGGTCGACACGCAGCGTCCACGAGCCGTCAGTCTGCTTCGCGGCCGCGCCCGGCCATGTGCCGCGCGGCGTCGGCCGGGCGTCGGGCGGAGGCGGCACGGGCGTACCGAGCGCATCTCGAGTCCACGGGTGTGGCAGGACGTACGCAGTCAGGGATCGGTCCGGGAGGACGACGGCCATGGGGTGCTTCCTCTCCGGGCTACCAGCGGCGCCGATAGCGTCGGCTGCCGTACGGCCACGGGTTCGCGGACGCCGTGGCGATCGTCCGGTACAGGCGCGGCCGGTATCCGCTCAGGGAGTCCAGCGTGGGCGGTGCGCCAACCTGCCCTGCCAGCGGAGCCGAGTCGTACGAGATCGACTGTCCCTCGGCCGACACGGACGTCACCCGGCGGGTGCCGGATTCCGGCGCGGTGGGGTCGTTGCGGATCGCCTCGGCCGCGTGCGCGACGACGTACCGCACGATGGGTTCCTCCGTGGCCGCGTCCAAGCCGACGAGGAGGTCCACGGTGAAGGTGCCGTCCAGGTTGTCGACGTGACCCAGCACGGTCACGACGTCGTCGAACTGCTGGATGGGCCAGGCCTGCGGATCGTTGAGGCTGTACCCCCACAGCGGTGTGACGTCGAGCAGTCGTCGGGGTGTGGGGAGCAGCGGCCGACCGAGGTAGCTGGACACGTCCGCCTGAGCGGTGCGGATCTTCGTCCAGTACCGCTCGCGCTGGGCGGCGGTGAGCGGCAGGGTGACACCGAGCTCGTCGGCGACCTCCTCCGCGGAGGCGATCAGGCCGGTACCGCGGGGTAGGTCGACCTTGACCATGCGGTCGGTCGCCGTGGCGCCGGCGGACGGCTTGAAGGTGACAGCGCACCAGTACCGGCCATCGGCCAGCGAGTCCGGGAGCGTGAAGCGGTACACCGCCTCACGCAGGCGGACGGCCGGGCCAGCCGTCGCGGCCGGGGCCCCGGTGCGCTCGGGGCTGTCGTAGAGGTCGATGCGGTCGACGCTGCCTCCGGCCGTCGCCGGGTCGCAGACCGCTCCAGCCCATACGGGCCGGTAGTCGTACGCCGTCACAGGAGCCTCCTACTCGGCGGTCGCGGCCTGGGCGAGCTGTTCGCGCAGTCGGGCCACGATCCGATCGGCCTGGGACCGCTTCAGCTCCGCGCCCGCCGCGACCAGAAGGCGCGTGATGGGGGTGTTGTAGGTGCCGATGCCGGTGTGCTCGACCAGGCGGACGGTGCACTGGGCGCGCTCCCCGTACGTGCCGACGGTGAGGAACACGCCGTCGGGGTCGGTGGGCATCTCGCCGGTGGCGTCGTCAACGATGCGACCGTCGAGCTTCGCCGGGATGAGCTGCTGGGCGGTACTGAGGGTGTCCAGGTCCGGAGCGGGCTCGAGAGGGGCGGCCGGCGGTTCGAGCGGGGCGACGTCCGGCACCTTCGTCTCGACGTCGGCGGCCGGGGTCGCCTTGTTCTCGGGCTCGGCGGCCGCCGCGGTGTCGGGGGCTTCCGCGACGGTCTCGGTAGTGGCTTCCGCGGTCGCGCTGTCGGTTTGCTCGTCGGTCGTGGTCTTGCGGGTGCGGGGCGGCACAGGGTCCTCCAGTGGGTCAGGCGTTGGCGGAGGAACGTTGGACCGCCCCGCGGTCTAACGTCGCGCTGCGCACAGATCAGGCGTACGTGAAGCCGCCGTTCTTGGTGACGGCCCCGGCGTCGTCACCGACGACGACGTTCACGGCCCCGGCCGAACCGGCGGGCGTGGTGACCTGCAGCTTGCCCGACGAGAGGATCTTGAGGTTGGTGCCCGCTGCCGCGCCGAACTTGACGTCGGCGACACCGTCCAGGTTGGTGCCGGTGATCGTGACGACGGTGCCTCCGGCCGCGGGCCCGGTGGCCGGGCTGATGGTGGCGATGGTCGCCGGCGGGTACAGGGCGTCGATCTGCGACTGCCGCAGGATGGCGCCCGCCTTGTAGCGCAGGACCTTGATCGAGCCCTCGGGGACGCCGTCCCGGCTGTCGCTGGGGCGGGTGCCCTGGTCGAACGGCTTCGTCTCGTAGACGTCGGCGGTGACCTTCATCAGGGGGTCGCTGGTGGGTGTGGCGGGGAAGGCCGACTTGGCGATGCGGGCGCCGGCGGCGTTGTAGAGGCCCATGGCGGGTCTCCCTTCTGGTTGGAGGTGGTGAGGGTGTAGGAAGCGCCGCGCTTGGGTCGCGGTCAGAGGATGCGCAGGTCGTCCCAGCCCTGCGAGGTGACCGAGAAGACCAGCAGTCCGGGCTGGGAGACCTCCCCGGACCGCATCGCCCACCAGTCGGAGCCGTTGTCGAGCGTGGGCGCCTGCACCCACAGGCGGCCCGCGCCGAGCTGCTGCGTACGGAAGTGGTGGTAGTGCCCCGAGACGAGAATCCGGGCATCGGCGATCGGCTGCCGCCCGAACGTCTGGGCCCGCCACCAGTCGCCCGCCTTGTCCGGGCGGGGGTACTGGTGGCCGTGGGCCAGGCCGACGATCGTCCCGGCCATGTCCAGGGACACGGTGTCGCGCCAGGGCTCCGGCACGACGAAGGAGACGTGCCCGTAGGCGTCCGCGTTCTTGGCGTAGGCGTCGGCGATCTGGCTCATGACCTCGATGCCCCAGTCGTCCTGGGGCGGGCCGACGGCGTCCTTGCCGCGCCTGACCCGCGCATGGTTCGAGCCGCAGGTCGCGGCCACCACGCGTGGGAAGGCGGTGGCGAGCCGGTCCAAGCCCTCGAACGTCAAGCGCCGGTGCAGCCGCACCATCTGGGTGAGCGTCAGGTCGTTCGTGAAGGCCTGCGAGGCGACGTTCTCGAACCCTTCGATGCAGTCGCCGGCGTCGAGCCAGTACGCCGAATCCGGCGCGCGTCCGATCTTGACCAAGTCCCGCAGGTGGTCCTGCAGGCGGTCGAACCGCTCGGAGATCCGGCCGACCAGTTCCTTCGTGCCTCCGTCCCGGCCCACCTTTCCGGCCTGCGGGTCGGCGTACACCACGGCGAGCGCGCGGCCGCTCTCGGCGGCTGGGCTGCGGGGCTTGCGGCGGCGCCGCATCACGTCGCGGACCAGCGCGTTCAGGTCTTCGGCAGAAGACCACCCGGGAACGGTCGGCTCGACGAGGTAGCGGCATCGCCACACGGGGCGGGTGACGGCGTCCTCACCTTGGGCGTCGCGGTGCCAGGCGGCGGGGTCGTGGCGGGCCTCCACGAGCCGTACTCGGTAGCCGTCAGGGACGGCCAGGCCGAGTTCCTCCACGCGGGCTCGCCATCCCGCCTCGTCCTGGGGCGGCGGGTCGGCGGCCGGCGCGGTGACGAGCATGGCGCCGTCCGGCTCCCACCGCACGCCCGGTTCCCACCCCTTCGGCGCGGCCGCCGTGGGCCGGGTGATCTCGGGCGGGGTGGTCTGGGCGGGGCCGGCGGGAGCCAGCAGCGCGTCCAGGTGGTCGTCAAGGCTCATGCGGTGCACCTGCATCCGTTGGAGGCGCCTCGTCGGCGATGACGCGCGACCGCCGGCGCCTGCACGCGGTGCCCGTTGGCGGTCAGCGCATCCGCGATCTGCGTGGCGGAGACCGTACGGGTGTCGAGCAGGTCGCGGAGCTTGTGGGCGGTGCCCTCGTCGAGGGTGTCGAGAATCGCGCCGACGCTGCAGCGCGGCCCGCGTTGAGCGGGCGGCTGCTCGGTGAGCTGGGTGAGGGCCGCCATCAGCCCGTTGGTGTCTGCCACGGCAGTCCTCGCTCTCGTGCTGGGAAAGGAGTGCGGGGCCGGACCGTTGTGGGTCCGGCCCCGCGATGCGCCCCCGGTCACGGGCCCGAGTCGGGCCCGGCCGGTTACGCCGGCGTGGTCCAGGTGCCGATGACGAAGGACTCCGGACGGGAAACCTCCAGAGCGACACGCTCGTCGGCCCGGAACGTCAGCACGCCACGCTCGAAGTTGTCCGCGTTCTCGCTGGAAACGGTCACGGAGACGTTCTCGCGGTCGTAGAGCTGGGCTCCCATGCCGAAGCTGCCGAGCAGGTACTTCTCGTCCGGCATCGCCGTCGTCTCGACGACATTGATCCGCCAGACCTTCTTCTGCGCGCCCACGGCGACCTGCAGGGCGACGCGGAAGGCGCCGTTGTCGTCGGTCTCGACCTCGACCTCCTCCCACATGCTCGGCGAGAGGACGACACCGGTCGGCTCGTACTCGGCGAGCAGCGACCGCGTCATCGCGCGGCGCATCTGGATGGAGAACTTGTCGGTGTTCTTGCCGGTGTACTGCTGGACGCCGGGGGTGTTGAACAGGCCGACGATGGAGGTGCCGTCGCCGCCCTGGCTGTGGAGCAGGTCGTAGTCCTCCGCGAACTTCACCCCCTCGACCAGGCGGGAGTTGATGAAGTTCCGCAGGCGCGGCTCGTCGGACAGGATGTTCTTGTGCCCGTCGAGCAGGTGGGCGATCTCCGCGATCGGGAACGCCACGGGCTCCAGCTTCAGCTTCGACCGGGGGGCCTTGCCGAAGACGTCGGTGTCCAGGCCGGTCGGCGCGGAGACACCGTCGGCCGCGCGCCTCTCCGGCACCTGGGCCGCGTTGTTGACCCAGCCGGTCTCGCGGATGCCGAGGAGGACCGCGGACTTCGTCTTCGCGGACGGGAAAAGGTCCCGGATGTGCCACTTGCGGCGCTGCGCCTCGGTGATGCCGAGGTCCTGCACGGAGCCGAGGGCCTGGTGGGTGTGGGTGCCCGCGGAGAGGGAGAAGATGCTCTTGCCCTCGATCTCGGCGCGGATGTAGGGCCGCTCCTTGAACTCGCTGGCCGCGGCCCGCTTGTAGGCGTCGGACTCGGTGAACAGCTCACCGAGGCTCTTGCCCTCCACGCCGCGCGGGGCGCTGCCGTAGAACTGGCCGGCCGCGGGGGTGCCCTCGGGGGCGTTGATGTACTCGTTGAGGGTGTCGGCGCCCTGCGCGGCGTCGATCAGCCCCTTGATCTCCTGGGCGTCGCGGACGACCTTGACGTACGCGTCCCTCTGCTCGGTGGAGACGACGAACTTGCCGCCCTCTTCCTTGAAGGTCGACGCGATGCGGTCGGCCTCCGCGCTCTTCTCCTGCAGCTGCGACTGCAGGCTCCGGAGCAGGCTCTTATCGGTAGCCATGGTGGTGTGTTCTCCCGGTGCTGGGCGTGGCGATGGACATGCGTCGCTCGCCCGGCCAGCACCGGGACGACCCGAAACGCGCGGGCATTGGAGAACACCAGGAGGGTTAACGTCGCGCGCTCAACTCGTGGGTTGCGCACGGGACGTCTGCGGGGCGCGTGTCAGGCGCGCAGGGCGGCGAGCTGGGCCTTGACCTCGTTGGGGTCCAGGACGGCCCTGTCGGTCTCCTTGAGGGGCGTGTAGGGCTCGTCGTCGCCCTCTTCGTCGGTGCCCCACTGTTCGGCCCCCTCGTCGTCGTCCCACAGGTCGACGGGCGGCGTTGACGTCGCCTCCTCGCCGGCGTCGTCGTCCGCGGCCTCGCCGGTGTCCTCGTCTTCCAGCTCCTCGTCGGCGGCGGCCGGCGCTTCCTCGTCGGGAAGGAAGTCGTCGTCCAGGTCCTCGTCCCCGTCCGGGGTGGGCTGCTGGTGCGCGGGCATGGGGGCGCCCTTCTTCGCGAGAGCGGCCAGGAGTCGTTCCACGCTCGGCTGCAGCGTCCCGACCTCGTCGGGGGTGGCGTCGGAGACGGTGATGAGGGCGGTCGCGTCGTCGAGAGCCTGGGCGGACGGCTTCATGAACCGCGCCTCGATCTCTTCGTCGACGCTGGCGGCCCGCTCCCGGCCGTCGACGGGAACCGCGACCGTGGCGAGCTCAACGGGCTGAGGAGTGCCGAGGTCCACGTCGAAGCCGTCGACCGTGTACGGGACGGCGTACGTGCTGTTCTCGCCCTGCTTGCAGACCACGACGATGGCCCGGTCCGGATAGGTCGCCTCCACGCTGGTGAACCCGTCCTCCCCGCAGTCGAACAGGGGCCGTGCGGCCTCTGCGATGCGGTTGCGGAGCTGCTCGTACGAGTAGGGGGTGGCTGCAGGCATAGGAGTCTCCAGGGGGAGGTTCTTCGCTTCTAGGACAGCCGCGCGGGCGCTCTTGCTCTCCGCGGCGTGGGTGGCGGGGTAGATGCCGAGGGCGTCGTGATGGCGCAGGTTGCAGTAGCCGTGTGCGTCCTCGGGGGACATGTGCTTGCTGGCGAGGGCCACGCAGCGGTCGAAGTCGCCGGGGCTGCCCCAACCGATGCGGGCGGCGCCTTCGCCGTGTGCGTACCAATCGCGCAGGTTCTCGGCGTTGCCGCGGTTCCGGTCGAGTCCGTCGGCGGCCTTGGCCTCCAGGCGGACGGCGGCCGCGGTCTTGGCTTCCATGCTGGCCTGCATCGTGTCCGCGTCGACGGGCGGCCCAGACAGCGGGATCGGGGTCCGCTTGGTTCCCTGCACGACCACCACGTCATCGAAGCGCACGGGTATCTGCGGGAACGGTGCGACGCCGGGCAGCCGGTATCCGAGGGTCACGTGCGGGGTGAAGCCGTGGTCCTCGCGGAACTTGTCGGAGAACACCGACTGGCGGAGGGCGTCCGCGATCCGGGTGCGGAGCTCGGTCAGGCCGGCAACGTCGACGGGCACCCATGTGACTTCGCCGTCCCCCGAGTCGGGGAAGCGGCCGATGCCGCCGATGCTGCCTTCCAGGGGGTTGGCGTCCGTGAGGGCGCTGCGCACCAGGTCGGTCAGGTCGTCCGGGTGTCCGCCGAGCGCGGCGGCGTCCCCCAGGTACGCGAGGGTGACGTGCAGGTCCCGGGGCGCCGTGCCGTCCGGCTGAGCGATGCGCTCGGCGGCGTCACGCGGGAGGTACAGGGCGATCATGGCGCCGCGGTCGACCTGCTGCTCGGCGTCCTTGTAGTCGAGCTCGATCGCTGACCAGGTGGCCTTGTGCTCGACTCCCTCCCCGGACAGGGCCGCCGACTTCACTTCCAGGGACCTGGTCATGGGGTGCGCACCGTGGAGGACGGGGCTGACCTCGTACAGGTCCAGTGAGTGGATGATCCGTACTCCGTCGTGCCGCTTGCTGGCCGCGCCGGGCGGCACCTTGTAGCCGATGGAGAACTGCGCCTCGCCGTGCTCGTGCCACTGCTTGACCTGCTCGTATACGTCGCGGCCGCGCTGGGTGCGCAGGTTGAACTGGACGGTCGCGACGAGCGCGCCGGCCTCCTTCGGCCACACGGCCCCGCCGGGGATGGACACGAACCGCGGGTCGCCGGGCTTCCACTCCTCGACCTCCAGAACCACGCCGATGGGGTCCTTCCACTCGTGGTGGAAGACGGACTTCACGCGGCGGGTGGCCAGGGTTCTGGCGAAGGCTCCTGGCAGGATGAGGTCGCTGACCTCGTCGACGACGCCGGTGACGGCGAAGATGGCTCGTACGGTGCCGTGGCGGATCGACGGCTTACGGGGTGGGGGGCTCGGCACGGCGGGGACCTCCAGGGCGCGGGGTGATCAACCCGCGCACCGTGCCCCCGCCGGAGCCTTACCGTCCCGCGCTGTCCTTCTGGGCCTGCTCGAAGCCGAGGGTCCAGTAGCGGGCCTTGAAGCGCTGCTCGGGCCCGCCGTCGGCGTTGTAGGGGCAGTCCTCCACCGTCTTGCCAGCGGCGGCCGCCTTGTGCGCCTCCTGGGCCACGGCGAGCGCCGTTCTGCGGTCCATGGCCATCTACTTGCCTCCCTTCTTCTTCGGCTTCCTCGCCCCGGGGAAGGGTGCGCCCTCGTCCTCGTCGTCCTCGTCGGGGGACTCTTCCATATCCGGGTCTTCCTCGTCGGCGCCAGCGTCGAGGGCGTCGGGGTCCTCGTCGTCGGCGGCGAGCGGATCGGCCTCGGGATCGTCGTCTTCGGCCGCCGGGTCGTCGGCGTAGGGGTCGGCAGCCCCGTCATCGGCGAGGGGCTCCTGGCCGTCGGGCGCGGCCCCGTCGGGGCTTGCGGGGTCCTGGCCGGGGGTGGTGCTGACGCGCTGCATCTGCGCGCCATCGACGTCCAGCACCCAAGCGCTGTCGTCGCTGTACCGCCACACCTGCCCGGTCGCGTCGCGCACCCAGCCGGTAAGCGTGCCGTCGGGCGCCCGGTCCAGCCAGGCCTCTTCACCGTCCTTGCCGGTGAACGCCGCGAAGGCGTTCGCCGGATCGGTCTCGTCGCCCTCGTCGTAGGCGTCGCCCGCCCACGGGCGGGAGTCGTCGTGCGCGGGCGGCCGCATCTCGTCGGCGGCCGGGTCGGGCGGGCCCGGTGGCGCCCCGGGCGCCGGCTGGGTGTTGGGCAGGGCCTTGATGGCGTAGGCGAATCGAGTAGTGGTCACGCGCGGAGGGTGAGCTCTGCGGCTGGCTTGTGTCCCGGTCACAGCCCTCACCTCACGGCCGCTGGTCGATCAGGCGGGTGCGCTGCCGGAGCAGCGCGAGAATCGTCTGCGGGTCGCTGGGGTCCAGGTTGCGGCGGGGCCCGAGCGGGCCGAGCAACACGGGCTTCCCGGTGTGCTGCTCGACCAGCGCCCGGATTCGTGCCGAGCCGATCACCGGCCGGTCAGCCCGGCCGGTGATCTCGACGTCGTACGGGCAACCGTCCTCGAGGACTCCGGTCGCCAACATGCGGGCCTCCTTCTACCGAGTGGCGAGCAGGCCGAGGAGGAACGCCCGGAGGTCGTCGTCCTCGTACCAGTCGCCGTTGAACAGGGACTGCAGAGCCCGCGGCAGGATCACGTCCGCCCGGCCTGATTCTGAGCTGCTGAACAACCGCGCGAACAACTCGTCGACGCTGGATCGACGAGCCCCGATACGGCCCCTGTGGGTGCGGGCGTACCGGTATATCTGCTGCGCGGCCAGAAGGTCCGGCTGTGCCTGCTGCAGGTGGACCAGGAGCGCGTACACGGCTGTGCCGAGGCCTTCGTCGCCGAGGTCAGCGACAGAGACCGTCCGGCTGGCCGGGTCGTACCCGCCGACCTCTGCGCTTCGCGCGCTCACGAGGCGCCGTTCGGCCGGGTCGAGCCAGTCCCGGGGGACGAACCGCTGCACGTTGGTCAGCGCGCGGGCGGCGTCGCTGTCGCTGTCCGGGGACACGATCAACGCCGAGGCACCTCCCGGGCCCATCTCGCGCACCGAGCCCAAGGCGTCGGCGACGACATCGGGCAGCGCGGCCACGTACGCGGCGCGGAGCCGGTCCGCTTCCGCGCGGGCGTCGGCGGCCTCAGCGCGGGCGGCCGCCAGCTCCAGCGCGTACTCCGGGTTCACGCTGTGCCCGACGGGGTGGGCGGCGAGATCCCGGGCCCGGCGCTCGGTGATGTCCGCGTACGCGGAGGCCAGGCGCAGGCTGGTGTGCGGGTCGTCGCCGAGCTCCGGCCGGGCGGCCGCGAGCCGGGCGTTGATGTCCCGGTCCATGTCGCCGCCAGCGGCGCGCAGGGCGGCCAGGTGGCGCATCGCGGTGGCACCCGGGCCGCGGTCGGCGGCCTGGTCCGGCGCCCAGCGCATGCCGTCCTGCACGGCGGGGAGCTCCCCGGCGGCCAGGGCGCGGCGGGTGGTGCGCTGGTACCAGCGTGCGCGCCGCGACGTCTGCCCGAAGCGTCCCGGGGCGGGCAGCAGCCGCGTCCAGTGCGCGATGCGGTCGGCGAGGCTGTCACCGTCGCCGGGGTTCGGCAGGTCGGCGCTCTGGGTGATGCGGTGCAGGCGCCGGGACTCCGGCCACGCCTTCACCCGGGCTACCAGGCGCTCCCGGAACCGGCGGAAGGCCTCCGCGTTCCACACCCGGCCTGCGGCCTTCAGCAGGGCCTTCACCATGGCGATGATGCGGCGTCCGATCCGCATGAGTAGGGCGAGGACCTGTGGGAGGAGTCGCTGCCGCTGCGCGGGAGGCAGGTGACGCAGGATGCGGCGGGCAGTGGCCTGCCGGGTGGCGTCCATACGGCCGGCGAGCACCCGGCCCAGGCGCAGGGCGTCCTCGTTGCTTAGGCCGTCGCCGAAGGCCTGCCGGGCGAGCGTCATCAGCGCGTCGTCGACGTGCCGGCCGATGGTCTCCTCGGTCTCGCCGGTGCTGCCCTGTCCTGCGGACGGGGCGCCGATCTGGTCAGGGATCATCCGCAGCAGGTCCGCGGCGCGGTTCGCCGTGTCCTGCTCGCTTTCCCCGTCCAGCGGCTCCAGGTCGTTGATGGTGCGCAGTACCGCCTTGACCGCGGCCGCGCGGGCACGGAGCCGCTCGGCCTTGAGTCGCTTGAAGGCCTCCGCCCGCTCGGGGCCGGTGACACCGACCGCGTTTAGGGCGTCGACGGCGTCCTGGCGGGCCTGCTGCATGTGCGTCAGCAGAGCTTCGGAGGTGACCCGTTCGGCGACCTGCTGCCGCAACTGGTGGATGCTGCCCGCCGGCTCCGTCCCGGCGATGGCCGAGTCGACGACCGCGCGCGCCACCCGGTGAGGGTGCCCGGCGACGACATCATCGGCGGACGGGGCCAGGTTGGGGTCCCGACGGGGCGTGTCCGCCCCGTCGGCGGCAGGCAGTTCGGGAAGCTGCCACAGCGGCTGATCCCCGGCCAGGACGCGCGAGTGCTGCGCCCCGGTGGTGTCCTGCACAGTCACCTGACGGGCCCCTCCGAGGAGGTCGTCGATGCGGGCGACCGTGTACGAGGAGACGTTGTTCTCGTCGTTCTCGTCGGGCAGGGCGATCGTGTCACCGACCCCGAGATCGTTGACGGTGCCGGGCGCGGGCAGGGCGCCGCTGTCCGTGGTGGTGCGACCGGCCGCCTCGTCCAGGTGACCGGCGGCACGTCGAGCCGCCCGGCCCTCCGCAGTGTCCGGCGTGGACGTGGCGCGCAGCGCATCAGCGAGGGCAGTCGCCTGGCCCGGAGTGACGGGCAGGTCCTCGCCGATCCGGGTCACGGCCTGCTGCACGTCCGGGTCGTCTGTGGGCGCCGCGCCGTGGTCGGCGATGGCGTTCCGCTCTTCCGGGGAGAGCTGCGGGTCCACGGTGTCGCCGATGACCGGGTCGACCGCCTGCGGCTCTTCCAGCACCCGCAGGTCGATGTCGTCGTCCTCGTCACCAGCGGCCGGGGCCTGGCCGTCCTCGCCCACCAGGCGGGTCATCGGAGCGTCCGCCGTGGTGTCGATCTGAGAGGTCTCACCGGTGCGAGTGTCGGCGACGTCGAGCTGGACCTGGTCGCCGTCGGCGTCGCGGCCGACGACCGTCACGGTGCGAGGGCCGTCCTCGCCGTTGTCGACGATGACGTCACCCTCGTTGAGTGCGCCGGCCGTGGTGGGGACGACGTCCGTAGTGTTCGGGGCATCGTTGGGCCCGCTGTCGCGGACTTCGCCGACGGTGCGCAGGTCGGTGACCGGCATGGGCTTGATGCCCTCACGGGTGGCGACCTGCGCGGTGTCCCCGTCGACACCTTCGACGGTGCCGAGCATGTTGCCGTCCCGGTCGCTGACCACGTGACCGTCGCGGACCCGCTGGCCCTCCGGCGTCCAGCCGGTGGGTCGGGCGGCGCCTCCGTCGGTGACGGTCACCGACGTCGGGGCGAGGCCGGTCTCCTGCTTGTCGTCGCCGAAGCGAACGGACACGGTGGACGAGTTGGCGCCGGTGACCACACCGTCGCGGCCGTCGTTGTCCTGCACGAGGCTGCCCGGAAACAGGCCACGACCGGAGCTGTCGGTGGCGATGCGGTCGGCGATGTTCCCCGTGAGGACGTCGCCCTCCGCGCCCGTGATGAGGGAGCTGTCGGCCCGATCCCTCTCGTTGTCAGGCTCGCCTGTGGCGCGGGCGGCCGAGGCGTCGAGCGGCGTCCACACCGGGGAGCGGTCCCCGCTGCTGCCGTCCCGTGTCTCCGAGACGAGCGTCATGAACATTTCGGTGCTGCGGCCCTTGCGGGAAACGGCTCGGCGCTGCGGCGCCTGGATGACGTACCCGGACAGGATGCGCGGCTTCCCGGTGCGAGTGGCGCCCTCGATGCGGACGACGTCGCCGAGGCCCAGGTCGCTGACACTGACCCACTCCGCGGTGCGTCCGCCGATCGGCTCCGGCTGGGGCTGGTTCTCGGGCACGTCGACGTTCGGCGTCGACACCTCTTCCGCCGGCTTCACCGCATCAGGGACTTTGCGTGCTGAGGCGTCTTCGTCCCGGACGACTTCCGGTTCTGGCGCGGTCTCACCCGGGCGTGGGCGACGCATCGCACGCGCCCGGACGGGGTCGGCAACCAAGTGCACTCCGTGCACCAGGCGGTCCACCTTGTTGCCAGCGAGGTCGAACTTGCCCTCCTCGGGCCCTCGGCCGATGTCAAGCTGGTAGTCACCCATCACGCCGAACGGGAAGTCGAGACCCTGACCGATTGAATTGCGAGTCAGGTAGTTCGGGGTGTCGGTGGCAACGCCGCGCTCCGACCACTCCGCCGGCCCTCCACCAGGCGTATCGGCGTAGGTCCAGACGCGGAAGGAGTCGACCTCGTCACCGACCTGCACCTCATCCGGGTGGTACACGGGGATTGTGTAACCGTCCTGCTCGGATGCGGCACGCCAACGCGGGTAGTGCTCGTCCAGACGCTGCTCATTAAGCAGCAGCAGGCGAGCCGTTGTGCGGTGGTACAGCGGCTCCTCCTCAACGAACTTGTCCATGAAGGCCTTGGCGATGGCCACGGTCAGATTCTCGCCGTCCGGGCCGCGGAAGGCGTGGGCTCGCATTGCGGCGTCGGGCGCGTCCCATGGGAAGGGGTTACCGTCCCGGTCTCGAATGCCTTCCAGCGCCTCGGTGTAGGCGATGGCCTGCTCGCGACTGATGTCGTACGGGTCAAACAGCGTCTTCATCGACCCGGGCGCCAGGATGCGCCACTGCTTGCCGCGCCGGTTGTTGTGCTTGAACGGACCGATGGCGAGGCGGCCGCCGGGG
The DNA here is from genome assembly GCF_042746485.1 of Streptomyces sp. NPDC058751. Taxonomy (NCBI): domain Bacteria; kingdom Bacillati; phylum Actinomycetota; class Actinomycetes; order Kitasatosporales; family Streptomycetaceae; genus Streptomyces; species Streptomyces sp. NPDC058751. The sequence goes on from NZ_JBHYPZ010000025.1 coordinate 48,620, forward strand.
CTCATCTCCAGCTTCTTACTGGCGATGACCTCGTCGAGGCGCTGCAGCATGTCCCAGTTGCCGCCGGGCCCCGGGGCATCAAACTCGCCTGCCTTCAGGTGCTCGCGGAGCGCAGCGACGTCGCTGAAGCGTGGCTTCGATGCGTCGAACACCTCGCCCGCAGCGGCTTCTTCCGGCTCGTCGACCACCGGCCCGGAGTCATCGACGTCCGCAGTGTCATCACCGGAAGCATCGGCTTCTCCGCGGGTGGCCCGCTGCTGCTCCTCCCACTCCCACCGGTCAAGGCGTTCGGACTGCCGCTTCTGCTCGCGGAACTGGTTGTACGTGACGCGGCCGCCGTTCTGATCGAACCACTCGATCAGCTCGTCGGACGCGTACTTGCGCCACGCATCGTTGGCCGAGAGGAACCCACCGTTGAAGACGTCGTCCTCGCTGTAACCGCTGCGCTTACCCTCCTTACTGAGCATCGAGCCGCCACGCATCGCGGTCTCGGCCCGATTCCGGCGCTCCTCGTGCCACACCTGGTACTCGTCGCGGAGCTGTTCGTCCCTGGACAGCCGCTTGGCGCGCACAATCTCTGGCGCAACGTCCGTTTGCCCGAAGCCCAGGGCCGCGTCCATAGCCTTGTTCTCGGCCTCGCGCTCCTCCTCGGTCGCCGGAGGCTCCTCCTGCAGCACGTTGCGGAGCTGGTCGGCCGGCGGGAACCGGCGGTCCATCTCGGCGGCGTAACGCTCCCAGTCCTCCGCGGTGAAGTCCTGGTGCGGGAGCGACTCCAGTTCGGGGTCCGTCAGATGCGAAAGATCCGCCGGCAGTGCGGACGGCTCTTCACGCTCCTGCTCGGCCTCGAACGCGTCCCGCTCTGCACGCATTGCCTGGGGCAGGTTGCGGCCCTGTCCGTCGCGCCAAGCACGTACGGCCACCGGGTCGAGGTCGCCAGCCCAGTCGAACGGCGTGCCGTTCGCATCCGACAGGCGCTCGTACCGGTTGGCGAGCTCGCGAGCCTGCGTGCCGCTGTACGCACTCACTGCGGTGTTGCCTGCGCCGCCGAGCCCGGCGCCGGTGCGGGCATGGGCGAAGTACCACAGGGCGGGCTGACCGTCGGCCAAGGCAGCGTGGTCGTCGCTCCACGTCACCAGGCCGCCATCGACAGACCGCGTCAGGGTCGGATTGTCCGCAAGCCGGCGTAGAAAGTCCCGGTGCTCCGGAGTGTCCATGCTCGGCAGTAGCTGACGCCCGGTCCGATAGTCGTCACGCAGCCCGTCAAGGCCGCTGGAGTCGGAATCGTCTCCGTTGTTGCGGTTGTCCCGCTCCGGGATATGCGGGATCAGCGGCCGGCCAAGGCCGCCGCCCTGCGGGCGGTTGCGGTCCCGGTCACGGCGGTCCCGGCGACGTCGTTGGCGACGGTCACGACCGGCGGAGTCGTCTTCGCCGTTGTCGTCATCAGACTCGTCGGTGTTCGGCTCGTCGACGGACGACGTGTCGGCGTCCGGCCCGTCGTCCGGGGTGGACGGCGTCCGCTCCGGCTCCGTGTGGAGCGCAACGCTGGGCAGGCTCGCCAGGTTCGGCAGGGACAGGTCCCGCATGTCAGCCGCGAAGCCACGAGCCGCTTGCTCAGGGCTGCCGTAACGGCCTTCGCCTGTCTGGCCGCCCGGCCGCCACCAGAAGAAATCACCCGTCGACCTATCCCGGCCCACCAGGGCCTCAATCAGGCCGTTGACGTAGATATTCCGAGGGCCGGCGCCCTTGCGCACCTTGTCCAGCCACAGCCCGTCGCCCATGTCGTCCACCCAGTCAGGCGTCTCCATGGTCGGGGTGCCGGTCTCGGGTGCACCATCGGCGCTGTTGGCTGGCTCCTCCTCCGGTGCCAACTTCGCGCGCCTGGCCGCGCGCTCAGCGCGTAGCGCCTCCAGGTCCCGATCCTGCTTGCGCTGACGGGCATGCTCCTTCGACAGGCTCCGCTTGCCCTGAGCAACGGCCCGGTCGTCCGTGATCCGGATGACCCGCTCGTCCGGGTAGTCGCTCCCCATGGAGCCACCCGGCTCCCCGCTGAGGTGGACCGACCTGTACGTGTGGCGGGTGGGGTCATCCTGTCTCGGCTCGGAGCTGAAGTGCACGGCTGTGGTGCCCCTGCGTCCGGGCTTCCGGTACACGTCACCCGGCTTGAGCTCGCCGAGCGTGGTCCACTCCTCGCCCTCGCCCGGTGCGTCGCCGGACCAACGGATCTCCGCTTCGCGCGCGGCCCGCATGAAGCGGTGGATCTGCTCGGACGTCGCGTCGTTGGCAGAGCCCTCCCGGGGCCTGATTGAGTAGAGGTGATGGGCGTCGCCCATCGCACCCCACAGGCCGCCCCGAACGTCGGAATCGGCACCGGCCGCGAACGCGCTCAGGACCTTCGCCCAGTTGTCGATGACACCCTGAGCTGCCCGCGGCAGGTCGTCGCCATACTGCTGCCGCAGCGCCCTCTCAAGGTCGCTGTAGGGGCCGGACAGCTCAGTCACGAGGTCAGGGGTCGTAGCGGGGGTGCTCTCCTCGCTGGCTCCGTCACGCTTGAGGCCGTCCAGTTCGGTGCGGACCTGCTCCGCATCGAGCTTGACCGGGGCGTCGGCCTCCGACGTCTCACGGTGCCCGAACGGGACCCAGTCGGGGGCGTCTATCTCGTGCGGGACGTCCGGTTCGCCCGCCGGAGGCATGGTCTGCCAACCGCGCCACGCGCGCCGCGCTTGCGCACGGATCTTGTCCGCGAGCCTCCGGAGAACGGCCTGCCTGCGTCGACCCTCGGGCGTCGTGGCGTCGACCCCGTCCGCGGTGGCAGCGGCCTCATCCGCTAGCCGGTTCATCTGCCGGTAGTTGAGGCCGCCCCGGCCCCAGTGCTGCGCAGCCTTGCTCAGCTCAGGGTCAGAGGACTTTGCCCACTCTTTGGTGAGCTTGAAGAACTCGTTTTGCTGCGCGTCGCTGAACTCGGAGTACCAGACCTCGTCTTTGCCTTCCTCCGGCGTCAGGTGCCGCCAAGTGGTGTCCTTCAGCGCCACCGACATGCCGTCGTCACGACGCCTGCTGTCGACGGCCTGTGCGGCTTCCCGCGGCCCATGCAGCGGGTCGGAGTCCGACTGCGCCGCCCCGCCGTGGGCCTGGCCACCGCGAGCGTCCTGGCCCAGCCACACCGTGCCGCGGCGGCGGATCCAGCCGACCGTGTTGCCGCCCTCGTCGAGAACCTGCCCGTGGCCTTCCTCCAGGTCCAGGTTGGCCAGGCGCGTGCCGTAGAAGAGCCGCAGGCCCTCGGGGGTCTGCGCCGCGTCCAGATCCTGCTGGCGCTTCTCTGCACGGGCCGCTTCCTGCGCGGTGGGCGCATTGTGCTCGGCCGTGCGCGCCTCGCCGGGGAGGGACAGCTGCCGGGGCTCGTACGTCCGCGGAGCGCCGCCGCCGTCGAGGACAACGACCTTGCCGTCCTCGGCGAGGATGACGCGGCCCTCTCCGTTCGGGGTGACGGCCCAGTCGCCGTTGTTCCACTCCCGGGCGGCCGGGGGTACCGGGACCGGCGGAGTGTCTGCCTGCGGCTCGGAGAACCGGTCACGGCGGGCCCGCAGCTCTCGCTGGATCGCCCCCACCTGCACACCGAAGCGGCCAGAGCGCTCCTCCGGGGTCATCTCCTGGTCGTGGAGTGCGTCCGCCAAGTGCAGCGCAGTCTCGCTCGCTGGGCCGAACACGTCGCCCGCAGCCTCGCCCCACTGCTGATCCAGGAAAGTGAACAGCTCGTTAGAGAGTTGTGCCACACGGTCACGCGGTTCGCTGCCAAACTGCTCCTGATAGCGAGCCTTGAGCGAGTCGACCGCTCCACGGTTGTCCGCCTTGTTCCTGGTGAACAGAGAGCTGACCTCAGCGTCGTCCGCCACAGCCGAGGACGAATCAGGCCGCTGCTGCTCCAGACGACGCGCAGCGTCGTCTTCGCGTCGACGTCGCTCGCGCGTGACCTGGTGCCGGGCCAAGAAGGTGTCGATCGCTCCGATCAGGACGCGCAGCGGCTCACCCACCTTGTCGCGCTCGGTGCGTAGCAGACTGTCTTGCAGACCGGTTGCCTGCTCGCGGGCGTCCATGAGGCTCTGCTCGGCCGCGTCGAAGTCGTTGTCTTCCAGCGCGGCGATGGCGTTCATGACACCACGGCGGATCCGGCTGATGGAGTCGGGTACTTCTGACAGCCTCCAGGTTTCCGACGCTGCGGCGCCCAAGAGCGTGTCGGCAACGTCGACGGGCGCGAGAGCGTCCCGCCACTCCTTGTTGTGGGCGAACGGCTGGACCTCGGGCGTATCGGTCGTCTCAGCGGACGACTCTTCCTGACGCTCAGGTGTCGGCTGCGTGGCCTGGCCACCGTCCTGCGGGGTGCCAGCGGCGTCACCGAGTCGTACTTCGTCCGCAGGACGGAAGAACAGCTCTCGACCTTCCTCTGTGACGACGCGGACACGACCACGACCGGTTTTGGCCGGCGGTTCGGCCACGGTGTGGACGCGGCCGTCGGCGTCGGCGAATCGGTCGCCTTGCTTCAACTGGTCCGCACGCCGGATCTCCGCCTCGCGAAGATCAGCGGTATCGCGGCCTTCCGCATCGGCAAACATGTCCGGCGTCCCGAATGGGTCGTCAGGCTTGTCCAGGGGGTTGCTTGGGTCGGCCGCCCGGCTGGGGCCGGTCGGTGTGGCCGGCGTGGAGAACAGCCCGTCGTCCTCACCTTCGTCGCCTTCCACCTGGTCGCGGGTGAGATCAGCCCAGTTCCCGCCAGGTCCGCTGCGCTGCGGTGTCGGCTTCGGCTTGGTCTCCCGCTCCGGGCGCTTTCCGGCGCGACGGTCCTTCTCCGCCTCCAGCGCGGCCAGACGGGTCTTCGCGGCTCCCACGAGCGGCCCATGGGCCATCTCGTGCTCGATGAGCGCCACGATCTCCGCCTGCAGGCCTTCCGGGGTCATGGCGCGGGGACTGATCGTGCCGACAAGCGGCTCTACCGCATCGTCGTCATCGTCGCCCTGCGGCGGCACGCCTGGACCGGTCGGCGGTTCCGAGGAACCACCAGACCCTGCGTTACCCCCAGCGGGTCGGATCGACTCCAGGTCCTCGTCGACCTGGTCACGGTCCAGAGTCACCGTGCCAGCCCGGCCGGTGCTCGAGGACTCGCGACGCTCGTTCACGGAGGACGCGCCGGAGCGGGTGCGGGGAGTACGGGCGGCGCCCTCAGGCCGGATTTTGGCGAGCTCGCGGTCAACCTCGTCGGCGTCCAGCGTCACAGCATCGTCATCGACGGCGCTCAGGGCGGCAGCCGCGGCCGCCTCGTCGATCTCGTGCTCACGGCGGTCCTCGATGCCGAGTTCGTCCTTCAGCTCGGCAACGCGGCGCTTCGCCTTCAGGTAACCCTCGTCGTTCGGGTCAACCTCGCGGCCCTTGTATCCCTTCAGCTTCTCGTTTGCGGTGATCAGGTTCGACAGCAGTGCGACACGGCGCTCCTTCGACCGCAGGAGCTCCCCGTGCGGCGAGGTTCCCCCAAGCCCCCGCAGCGCGCGGGCCCGCTCATCCTGGACGATCTCCAGGCTCGTCTCAGCATCGGCGATGGCCTCGTCGAGGTTGTTCAGGCGACGCTCCAGCGAGGCGAGGATGCCGCGGCCGGAGGCTTCGACGAGTTGGCTGGGCGTGTAGACGCCGCGGGTGTCCGGCTCGGCCGGGTGCTCCCAGCTCGGCCAGTCGAAGCGCACCTTGGCGACACGGTTGCCGAACTGGTCGTGTCCGATCTCGACGTGGAAGTTGTGGCCGCCGAGGTGACCGAGCGGCACCCGGGTGCCGTCCTGCAGGCTCATGTTCCAGGCGGCTTCCTGCACCCGCTGCGCGAGGTCGTCGTAGGCGTCGGCCCGCTGGTCGTACTCCTCGTCCCCGATGCGGATGCGGAAGTTGTCCCCGGAGACGTCTTCACGGCGCTCCAGGGCGTCCCGCCACGCCGGCAGCACCTCGGCGAGGTCGCTGATGATGCCGTCGGCGGCGGCGACCGTGCGGCGGCGGGTGTCCTGGTCGCGGTGCCAACGGCGGTCCGCGCGCTGCAGTTCGACGACGTCGGCGCCTGCCTGGGCGTAGTCCATGACGGTCATGTCGCCGGTCGCGATGGCCTTCATCTGGCCGAAGGAGACGGCGACGTCGCCGATGTCCTCCATCTCGCGGGCGTCGAAGTCCTTGCGGTCCATCTGTGCGATGAACCCGGCCTTGCGCTCCAGCGTGCCCAGCTTGAAGGCGTCGAACGTCTCCTCGGTGACGTACGAGAGGATCCGCACGTCGTCCGCGGTGCCGGGGATCTCCGGCATGTTCAGGTTGCCCTGCCGCTCGATACGGCCCTCACGCTGCGCCATGTCGGCCGGCCGCCACGGGAAGTCCATGTGGTGCAGGGCGACGGCACGCGTCTGGATGTTGGCGCCTGTGCCCATCTTCTCGGTGGAGCCGATGAGCACCGCGATCTTGCCGTTCTTGGCGTCCTCGAACAGCTTGGCCTTGGCCTTGTCGGTCTTCGCCTCGTGGATGAAGCGGACCTTGTCGGCTGGAACGCCCGCCTCGACGAGCTGTTCCTTCATGTACGCGTAGCCGTCCCACGCGTTCTTCGCCGTCGAGCCGGGCGTGCTGGCGTCCATGAAGACGATCTGCAGGGAGCCGGGCAGCTTCTGCGGAGTGGAGTCCTCGTCAGAGACGGGGTAGATCCGGTCCTTGTTCTCCTCGTAGATCTCGGCGATCTTGTGGACGGCGGCGTCGATCTTGCCGCCCTCTTCGCCGTGACCGCCGACGAGCCGCATGTCGATTGCCGCGCGGGAGGCCAGGCCGATGGCCTTGAGAACGCCGCCCTGCTTGTGGATCCACGGCTGGCTGGGCAGCGCGGTGACGAATGCTTTCTGCTCGGCGGAGATCGGCACGGTGACGACCTCGCCACGCTTGCCGTCCGCGCCGGCGCGCACCTTGGGGGTGGGCAGGTTGAGGTCGGCGGCGGTCTGTACGTCGACCGCGAGCCGGTACATGCGCAGCAGTTCCGCGGCGTTGTGGAAGCGCGAGAATCGGGCCTTCATCCGGAAGCCGGACCCGTCGGGGGCCAGCTCCAGGTTCTGGACGATCTCGCCGAACGTGGCGGCCCAGGAGTCGAAGTCGTTGACGCCGGCGGCTTCCAGGACGTCCGGGCGCAGGAAGCGCTGCATTACGTACGCCTCGGTCACCGAGTTGGCGATCGGCGTGCCGGTGGCGAGGGTGACGACGCGGCCGGACTCGTTCCGCTCCCGCAGGTACTCGATCTTCATGTGAAGGTCGGAGGCCTTCGCGGAACCGGGGATGGCGGCGCCCTCGATGTGGGAGGCGGTGGCCAGGTTCTTGTAGCCGTGGGCCTCGTCGACCATCAGGTAGTCGATGCCGGTGTCCTCGAAGTGGACCGTCCCGGCGTCCTTCTTCGCGGCCAGCTTCTGCTTGAGCTTGGCTTCCTTCTGCTTGAGCGTCTCCTCCAGGCGCTTGAGGGTCAGTGACTTGCCCTCACGCTGCTTGGCCCGCGTGATCTCTTCCTGGAGCCTGTCGAGCTCCCGGCGCATGTACTTCTCTTGGGCCTCCGCGCGCATGGGGATCCGCTCGAAGGCGCCCTGCGTGAGGATGACGGCGTCCCAGTCGCCGGTCGCGGCCTTGGCGATGAAGCGGCGGCGCTTTTTGCCGGTGAGGTCTGTGGAGGACGCCGTGAGTAGCTTGGCGTCCGGGTACAGCTCCAGGTACTCGCGCCGGAACTGGCCGAGCATGTGGTTGGGTACGACGATGGCGGGTTTGCGGGCCATGCCCGTGCGGCGTAGTTCCTGCGTACCGGCGACCATCGTGGCGGTCTTGCCTGCGCCGACGACGTGGGCGAGCAGCACCGACTTTTCGCTGACGATCCGGCGGATCGCCGCGTTCTGGTGCGGGCGCATCGTCCACTCGGCGTTCGCGCCGGGCAGGGCCAGCGGAGAGTCGTCGAACTCCCGCATCACCAGGTTGTTGAAGGTGTCGTTGTAGACCCGGGCCAGGCGCTTGGTGCGCTCGGGGTCCTCCCACACCCACTCGGAGAACCGCTCGGCCATCTCCTTGGCCTTGGCCTGCGCCTCGCTGGTGGCCTCGTCGTCGGTGACGGTGACCTTCTTGCCGCCGGCCTCGATCGAGCGGGTGACGACGATGGTGCGCTGCTCCAGCAGCGCCTTGGCGATCTCCGGCGCAGGCTTGGCCTTGGTGCCCCAGTCCGAGCGGGCGGCGATACCGGTGGTGGGGCCCTGCACCTCCCACATGGAGGCGCCACCGCGTTCGGCTCGGACCGCCTTGGTGCCGAGGATGTGTTGGAGGAACGCCGTGATGTCCGTCTCCGGGATCCACGGGGCGCCCATCTTGACCTTGATCTCGGACGGGTCGAGATCACGGGGGATGACGTTCTTCAGAGCAGCGACGTTCGCCGCGAACCTCGGGTCGGCGGCCGCGGCCTTCTCGGCGAGCGCCAGCTTCTCCCGGACGTTGCCGGAGAGGTACTCGCCGCGGGAGACGAGCCGGTTGGAGCCCGGCTCGTCGAACGCGAGCGGGCCGATCTCCTCACGCAGCACCTGCAGGTCGGTACGGCGCAGGAGCCGGGCGATCGTTGGCAGGTGCAGTTCGCCGCCGTCGAGCTCCTGCGCCAAGGCGATGGCCTGCTCGGGGCTGTCGGCGCGGTTGGCGATCTCGCGGGGCGCCAGCACCCGCTGCCGGAAGATGTCGGCCTTCTTCGCGGACTTCGCGGAGTCGTCCCACTTGTCCAGGCCGAAGACGACGGCGGAGGCCGGGTCGTCCTCGAAGAGCTGCAGCGCGGACGGCTGCTTCCACGCGTCCGGGACGTCCTTCAGGCCTTCGGCCTTCGCCCGGTCCTTCGCCTCTTGAGGGCTGAAGAACCGGGTCTGGCCCGGCTTGTCGATTGGGCCGTGCTGCTTGACGTAGGCGTCGTACGCCTCGTTGAGCTTTCGACGCAGGGCCCGCATGTCGTCGGTCTCGCCGCTCTCGCGGGTGGAGCCCTCGAGCCGGAGGAGACGGTTGGTGGTCTCCCGCAGGGCGATCAGCTTGCGGAGCTGTTCCTGCTGTGTGGGGTGGACGTCGAGCGGGATGACCGCGCCGTCCTCGACCTGCGTGAACTTGCCGTCGGAGAGAATGTGCACGGCGCCTTCGTGCTTCTCCCCGGCGAGCTCAAGGTGCCGGTCGACGGCGTCGATCTCCGGCACGTACCGCATGCGGTTCGGCCGCTCGCGGGACATGTAGGAGGCGCTGCGGATGCGCTCCAGGCCCGCCTTCAGCGCGGGGCCTGCGTTCTTATCGCCGACGACGGTCAGGTCGTGGTCGGAGAACTGCCCGCGGCCGGTGGTGAGCTGCCCGAGGATCATCTTCGGGTGCTGCTGGAAGTAGTCGTTGACCGCGATCTCGTGGCCGTTGACGTTCGTCTTCGAGGACCGCGTCCACGACATGTCGATGTCGTGGGTGTTCTCGTCGCCGAAGCGGCGGCGGAAGACCAGCATGTCGGTGACGACGCCGGTGCCGGCGGCGTCCTGGTGGGCGCCGGCCGGGAGACGGACCGCGCCCACCAGGTCGGCCATGTAGGACATCTGACGGCGGGCGGTGTCGTCCTCGCCGTCCATGGTGTAGCGGCTGGTGACGACGGCGACCAGGCCGCCGGGCCGGACCTTCTGCAGGCTCTTGAGGATGAAGGTGTCGTGGATCGAGTGCTTGTTGTCCGGGTTGACCTGCGCGTCGTACATCGGGAACCGGCCGAACGGCACGTTGCCGATGGCCAGGTCGAAGTACGAGTTCGGCATGCGGACATCGCCGAACGAGTCGTTGATGATCCGGGCGTCCGGGTAGAGGAGCTGCGAGATCGCCGCGGTGGTCGGGTCCAGCTCGATGCCGGTCATCCGCGCGTTCTCGGGCGCGGAGCCGATGAAGTTGCCGCTGCCGGAACCCGGCTCGAGAACGTTGCCGCCGTCGAAGCCGAGTTCGCGGACCAGGTTCCACAGGGGCTGTACGAGCTCGTGGTCCGTGTAGTGGGCGTTGAGGGTGTTCGCCCTGGCCGCGGCCCACTCCTCGTCGTTGAGGAGCTCCCGGACGGCGGCGCGCTCCTCGGCGAACGACTCCCACTTCTTCAGGGCGCGGGCGTACTTGGCGGGGTCCGGGTTGCCGTCGGCGTCCCGGAAGGCGCCGTCCGTCGGCTCCGGCTTGTCCGCGAGGACGATCGGCAGCGCGCCCCAACCGGACCAGCGGGCGAGGATCTTCTGCTCAGCAGGCGTCGCCGACCGGTCCTCGGCCTGGATCTGCCGCAGAGTTCGGACAGCCGCGACGTTCGCGCGAGCCCTGGCCTTCTCACCCGACGGCGCCAAGTCCTTCTGGGACGCCGGGCGGAAGGCCCGTGCGGCTACAGCCTGCCGTGATCCGGAAGCTCGGCGTTCTCCATGCCGGGCTCGGCCGGCAGGAAGATCCGCTCGCTCATCACGATCTCCCTGGCCTGCGCTCTGGCCTGCGTCCTGGCCGCCACCCGGTCCACGAACTTCTCGCTCGTCTGCTGCGCCAGGATCTGCCGTGTCCTGTCGGCGATCTCCTGATCCGCCAGAATCCCGAGCGTCGCGAAGAAGGTCTCCTTCTCCGGCTCCGTCCCCAGCTCCGCGTACGCCTTCGGCCGGTACGTCTGCCAGTGCTTCTCGGCGATCCGCCCGAGTTTGTTCACTGCCACTGCTGTCGTCTCCCGTGGTGGTGGTGTCGGGGGCGGACTGATTATCCGTCCCGGGCGCGGACGGGACGGCGGCAGGCTTCGCCGGCTGCCCCTTCTTTTTGCCGTTCCGGCTCTTCAGCGTGGCGTCGAGCCGCTGCTCGTGGCGGGCCGTACGATCGCGGATCGCCTCCAGCACCAGGCGGGCCCTGCCGTACGGATCACGGCCCGGATCGTCGTCGAGCGCGGCAAGGACGGCTTCGGCGGATCGCCGTAGTTCGCGGCTGGCCTGGATGCGCTGACGTATGCCGGTAGTGGCCGCGAGGTAGCGGAAGCTGGTGTTCAGGTCAGCGGTGAGCTGGCGATCCTGGCCGTTTCCCAGATCCCGGGCCAAGTCGGAGCTGTTCCAGTCCCTCTGCAGGGCGGCGATCTCGTCCTTGACCTGCAGGTAGGTTTTGGCGCCGTCCTGCCCGTACGGGGCGTCTGCAGCGTCGTTGGCATCGGCCGCGTCCGGCGTCGGCCGGGGGGCCTCCGGGGTGTGCTGCTCGTCGGCGTCCGTCGTGGCCGGCGCCTCGGGCCCGTTCGGCTTGTCCTCCTGGCCGCGGTCACGGTCGCGCTCGGAAATGAGGTCGGCGAGGGCGGCTTCCCGGGTGCGGAACGACTTCTCGGAGCTGTAGCGGCTGCCCCCGCCGAGCCGGTTCCACGTCCAGGCGCCGTTGCTGCCCTGCAGGCTGGCGTCATCGCTGTCGTCGCCGTCGATTGTGACCGGGTAACGCTTGCCGTCGAACGGCTCGACCCGGGCGCGGCGGGCGTTGTCCTCGTCGTACTTCAGGCGGTCCCGGCGCTGCATCTCCTCCAGCGCATCCTTCGCCCGGTCCTGCGCCGCGACCATGCGGTCCTGGTCACTGAACCCGACGTCGTGGAACTCCTGGTTCGCCGCGGTGAAGTAGTCCTCAAGCTCGGCATCGTCCAGTGACCGCAGGTCGGGGGCGGCCGGCTCCGGCGCGTCAGCGTTCGGGACGTCGGCAGGCGGAGCCTCGGGCGCCTTCGGGGCGGCGGGAGTCTGCGGCGCGGCCGGGGTGCGCAGGCGGTCTTCGTCGCGGCGAACCTCGATCTGCCGACCCTCGGCGGCGAGGCCGCGCACCAGGCCGTCGACGGCCAGGGCCCGGGTCACCGGGCGGGTGTTGGAGGTGGTGACGTACGCCTGCGCGCCGTCGGACCACACGAAGCCAGCACGGCGGAGCCGCTTGTGCATGTCGGGGTCGTTCCGGTCCGCGCCGTGGACAACCGCGCGGCTCGGCGAGTACTGGACCCACATCGGATCCTTCTGGTCATCGGGCTGGCCAGCCAGCGTGTGCTGCCGGGCCGCGTTGACCGCGAAATCGGTCTCCGTGCGGCCGCTGACGTGCCGGTCGCCGACATTGCCGACGTACGCGGAGCGGCGGGTGTTGCGGTCGAACACCGACTGCCCAGTGGCGATGCGCTTGCCGTCCGGGCCGTACACGTTGGTGCCGTCCTCGCCGCGGGCCATGCGGTAGCCGGGGAAGCTGGCGAGTTCGGTGGCGCCGTCGGGGACGTCGTTCTCGTGGCGGCCCGGCTCATGACTGGTCCGGCCGGACGTGGCTTCCCGCATCCGCTTCCCGGCGGGCGAGTCGAGACGTGCGCCGATGCCGTCGCTGCTCCAGTCGAACGGCTGCCCCTGCTCGTCGCGGTAGTCCCGGTAGGTGTGGGCCCGCGCGATGGCGTCCGGCTTGCCCTTGTCCGCGGCGAGGATGGCGATCGGCACGGAGGTACCGACGTGGAAGACGGTCCAGCGCTGCTTGCCCTTCACCTCCATGCGGCCGATCAGGAAGCCGTCGACGACCTGCGGGTCCGTGACGAGGTCGGCGCGCTGCCGGGCGACGGCCTCGCGCTGCCTCCGCTCGTTGTGGGTCTCGCGGAGGCGTGGCACGTCCGGGTTATTGCGCCAGTGGTCCAGAACCTGCGCGACGGTGGACAGAGGGCCGTCATCGCCCTCCTGCTGGGCCGGGGGCTCTGACTGGTCGTCGTCGGTCGGCTTGCTCTGGCCGGTGTCGTTCTGCTGCTCGTCCTGGACGTCGCCGTCGCTGCCGGCGTCACCGAGCTGCGGCTGCTCGGCCACGGGCGCGGGCTGCGCCTGGTGCTCGTTGCTGCTGTCGCGATTGGCGTTGCGCTCGCGGCCGCGAGCAATGGCGGCGTCAATGCCGTCGCGCCCGTTGGCCATGTCGAGCCGGTCCGCGACGTGGGGGGCTTCCCAATCGAAGGGGCGGCCGCGGTCGTCCCAGGCGTTCTCCAGCTCGTTCGCGAAGTGCAGGGCGTCCGGCTTGGAGCGGAAGCCAGCCTGGTGGGTCATGATCGTGCCCGACCCGATGTGGTAGACGTCCCACTTGCCGTTGCCGTGCCGGGTGACCAGGAAGTTTCCATCGGACGAGAGCTGCGACGTCCGGGCGAAGTCCAGGCCGCCGGTCGCCGAGTACGTGTCGATCCGGACCTGGGCGCGCTCCTGTTTCGAGGCTCCCCGCAGGTGGACACCGTTGTGGGCGCGCGGCGGCCGCTTCCAACGCTGGTCCTTCTTGCCCGACTCCAGGTGGTTGCGGGCCGCGGTGACGCTGGTGAACCGCGGAGCCTTCTTCGACCCCTTCTCGTCCTTCGGCTCCGCGTCGTCGTCCTCGCCGATCGGCTGACCCTCGTCGTCCGTGTCGTGAGGGTCGTCCGATGAGTCCGGGTCGCCGTTGTCGTCAGCGTTGATGCCGTCACCACGACGGGGGTCAGCGTCGCGGCGGGCATCCTCCGCCTGGACCTTCTCCTCGTTCTTGGTGGGAGCGCTGCCGTCCGGCCGCGCCACCATCGTCAGTCGCTGCCGAACGACCTTGCGCTGATTGCTGCCGTCCAGGTTCGAAACCAGGATGTCGTTCATCGACAGGGCGCGGACGATGCGCGCGAAGCCACCGCCCCACACCCTGGCCACGCCGCCGGTCTCAATGAACCGCCCCTTTGAGTCGCGGGGGTGGAGTTCCTCCCGCCACGGGCGGCGGATGCCCTTGGTCTCGACGAGTGAGGAGAGAGCGTTGATGATCCGGTTCGGCATGCGGCGGACCATGCACAGCGGTGATGCTTAGCGTCGCGTCCTCGTCGGGGCGGTCACATCGTCTCGGTGAGGATGTGCAGCAGGAACCACGCAGCGAACCCCAGCCATCCCACGGTGAAGACTGCCCGCCCGGCCTTGGACGTGCGGATGCGGAACAGCTTCCGGGTGTTCTCGCTGAGGGTGTCGCCCTCCAGTTTGTTGACCAGCGCCCATGTCTCGAACAGGGCGAACAAGGAGGTCCACAGGACCCAGACGATCCAGCTCACGGCGTTTCTCCTTCAGGGGCGGTGCGGTAGCGCAGGCGGCAGCGGCAGTTGACGGTGAGAGAGCGAGGGGCGAGCGGGTCGCCGGGGAAGCGCACCGGCCAGCCCTCCATCTCGAAGGGCTGTTTCACGGGCAGCATCAGGCCCTCTGCGGCAGCGTGAGCCGGACGTACGCGGTCGTCGCGCCGTGTCTGCCAGGTGCGCTGGATGTCCGGGCTCGTGGACGCTGCGACAGCATCGACGGCACCGTTCACCGTGGCGGTGGCGGCCGATTCGGCGATGCTGCCGATGACGTGTGCCGACTCCTCGCCCTGCAGCATCTCGCCGACAGTTCCGACCAGGGCATCGAGGGCGGAGCCGGCCTGCTGCGCTTCGTCGAGCGTCAGCTCCAGGGCCCGGTGGAAGGCCAGCATGGTGTCGGCGGCGACGGCCGCCGCGGTGAGCACCGCGGCGCCGATGCCGGCCGACGCCCCGCCGCCGACACTGCTACCGAACGCGTCCGCGGCGTCGGCAGCCCTCGCACCCGCAAGGCGGGTCAGGACGGGCGTGAGGGTGGCGATCACCTCGTCTTGCCACTTCTCGGCCCCCACGGCCTTGCCCATGTCCATGGGCTTGATGCCGCCGCGGGTATCGGTCGGCCCGTCGTCCAGCCAGTAGCGGGTGCCCTTGCGCGCCTTGGGGGACCGCAGACGCGCGGTGATGACGCCCTCCTGCCGGGCGAACAGCCCGGTGAGAGCGGCTTCGACAGCAGCGCGGGCCTGGTCGAAGTCGTCGTCCCTGACGCTGAACTCGGTGATCAGTGAGAGCGCCTTGGACTCCATCCGGCGTGCCTCGTCGACGGCGGCCGCCGCGGGGCCTTCCTCGGGTATCCCGTCCAGGCCTGCCCGTGCCTCGTCGACGGCGGCCGCCGCGGGGCCCGACTGCGGGCTCAACATGGCGGCGTGCGCCTCGTCGACTGCGGCGGCCGCCGCCCCCGGCGTCCCGCCGGGGGCGTACCCGAGTGTCTCGTCGCGCGCTTCGGCCACGGCCTGCGCCGCTGCGCCATCTGTCGGCGGCGGGCCGGGAGGCTGCGGCGCGTTCGGGCCGGGCCCGGCCATTCCCGGGCTTCCACCCTGGTCCGGGCCGCTGGAGATTCCGAGTGCAGCGGCGTCACCCGGTACGAGCGGCACGGGCGCCTTCTGCGGGGAGATCCACAGCGCGCGGGTATGCGGGTTGGAGTACGGAGACAGTCCTGCGAGCTTGCGGTATTCGTCGATGCTGATGAGCCCGGCGTTCCACTCCTCGCGGGCTTCCGCGCGCCGTTTCCGCCGTGGCAGTTCCAGCACTTCGACGGTCGACGTGTCGTAGCGGAGCCGCATTTCTTCGCCTGCGTCCTTCTCGAACGCGTTGGCGATGAGCTCCAGGTGACCGAGTTCCGTGTGCAGCCAGAAGCCGAGTTCTTCCTGCTCGGCGTTGTCGAAGGTTCTCCCAGAGGCGTTGCCGGTGACGGACTCGGGAACGCCGAACGCGGCGAGGATCTCCAGCTTCGCGTTCGCGGAGGCGTGCTCGTAGTTCATGTCCCGCGGCTTGGCGGCGGTGTCGACGTAGTTCATGCCGCCAGGCCCTGCCGCGATCACCGACAGGTGGCCGGCGAACTCGGAGCCGGGCAGGAACCGGGACTCGAGCCTGTCCATTTCCTGCGGGTTGAGGGAGGTCGCGTCGACGGCGATCACGCCACCGGGGCGGGCATCGTTCTTGATGAATGAAACGTTGTAGAGGCGCGACAGGTGGTCCAGGTCGACACTGATGCCAGCAGCCTCCAGTGGGGTGATGCCGCTGAAAGGATCAGTTGGGTGTGGGTCGCGGATCCACAGCACCCGCTCGGGCGGCAGTTCCCGGATAACGCCCTCGCGAGTCGTGAACTCGAAGTGGGAGAGGTAGTCGCCCTTGGGGTCCGGGATGGGCAGCACCCGGTCCGGCGGGAGGAGATCTAGCCGGGTCAGGGTGCCTGCCCGGCTGCGAGTCTTCTCAACGAACGCGCCTCTTTTGCTGAGCAAAATCTGCGCCGAGAGCCGCTTGCGGAGCATCGGCCCCGTCTCCAGCGGATTCGCCTGCCCGTTGAGCAGCCGCAGGAGTGGATGGTCAGGGAACGTCTCCTCGAACTCGCCCTCTTCAGTGAGCCCGCGGCCCAGTTCGAGGGGGAGGCGTGAGGCGTGCTTGCCGATGGTGTCGATGGCCTTGAACACCCAGACGACGCGCTCGTACCCCTCGGTGACGACGCGGTCCATGTCCCAGCCGTCGGCGCGGCCTTCTGTGCCCCAGATGTTCCCGGTGCCGGCGTACATCGTCGACGTGTACGCGCCTCCGGACCAGGAGATCGTTTTGGTTTCCGTCTCGACCGGTTGGGAACTGCCGGATAGCAAGGAACGCAGCGCGGGGAGGAAACGGCGGCCCGCCATCAGCGCACCTCACCCGAGGTCAGCCACAGGCCCGCGCCGCCTACGAGGGCGGACCCGGCGGCAAGAGCACCGACTGGGGAGAGGAACCAGATCAGCGACAAGGCGAGCACCGCGCCCGCCACGGTGCTCACGGTTCCGACGATGTACGCCGCTCGGCCGGGCCGGGGCCGCTGGTGGAGCGTCCAGGAGCCGAACGTGAGCAGTACGGCAGCGACCAGGCCGGTGCCGACCAGTCGGTGGACGGCGAACGCGGCAGTGACGAGGCCGATCGTTCCAGCGGCCACCAGGAGCAGCCCGGCGAGTTCGCGGGCGAGCCGCGCTCCGGCGCGGTGGCGGCCGGGCGGCGTGTCCTTGGGTGTCGTCTTCACCCGGCGGAAGCTAGGAACGCTTCCGGGCTAACGTCGCGTGGTCGGGACCTTGGTCTACATGTGGGGGCGGGAGACGCCGGCGACGTACGCCTTGAGGCCGTAGCGGCTGTAAGTGCCGCCCTTGACGAGCTTGGCCCCCGGAGGTGGCGTCGGGGTGGGCTTGCGCTTTGCTCGCACAGATTGGTCCCCGCCGATCAGGTGCCGGTTGTCGACGAGAGCTTCACAGTCGTAGCCGGAGACATCCGCGAAGGGGCGTCGGCAGTTCTTGCAGTAGGTGTCCAGCGCGTCGATGCGCTGCTCGACCTTGGTTTTGAAGGAGCCGCGGAAGTCGGCAACGCGGGCAACGGACTCGTCGACTCGGATCTCAGCGGCGACAACCCACTTGTGCGGGCGCTTTTTGACAGTGGTGGAACGGGACGTGGACTCGTCGGTCACGTGCAGGACTCTCCCCTAAGAATTCCGGGCCCGCTCCAAGGCCGTGGTCACTGAGTGAGACGCGGCAGCAGCCAATTCTGTTACGTCAACTGTCGGCCCTGTGTAGGACGGCGGCCTTGGCTGCCCAGGCCAGAACGCTCTGTGCCCGCAAGGACAGCCCGAGTCGGTTCCAGTGGAAGATCACGTGATAGCTGAGCACCTGCCTCAACCCGCGGTCGAGCGTGCCTGCTTGAACAGCACGGGCGAGTTCCTGCCCCGTACTGCGGAAGGCGGCAGCCCATTCGGCGACGGGCTCAAGTTTTCCGCCGGGGCGCAGAAGGATGTCGCTGTCGGCCCAGAGCAAAGGCAGGATCTCCTGGGCGCGGGCGTTCAGACGGTCCGCCGGGACGTCGCTGACGGCCGAGCGGTGCTCTTCCGTGATGACGCGATGCCAGACGTCCCCCTGCTCGTACCACTCCAGGCCGACGGCGCGCATCATGATCGTGCAGAGGAGAACGGAGAGCTCGCGCGGCCCCACGGCCAGGTCCCCGCGCTGCCTGAGTTGCGGCGCCTCTCGGCTGTCAGTCATGAACAGGGCGTGCGCGGCCGTCATGCTGGCCTCGCCCCCGAATGCCGCGGTCTCAGGCTCGTAGATCCCGGGCCACCAGCGCACGAGGTGCCCGTCGGCCACAAGGCGGTGCAAGCCGAGTCGGTCCAGGCCCTCCGCGGCTCCGATCTTGGCGCCGATCCCCGGCCGGACGCGGAGACGCAGGCGCCAGCAGGGGTGCTTCCTGGTGTACCACCAGCCGCCGATGATGCCGCCGGTCTCTGCCTCCTGGAGCAGGGGCAGGACGTGCGCGGTGAAGGTCTCGTCGGCTTTCGTCCAGTCGGTGAAGTGGAGATACACCTGCCACCAGTCGTCCGTGGAGGCGTGCCGGGCCAGGGCCTCCCGGCCGGCCTGGTCGTAGACCGCCAGGGCGTCGGACAGGGTCGTCGGTTCCATCCCGTGCTGGGCTGCGACTTCGGGGATCGGCAGGCCGGTGAGGGCGGCCGTGACCGCGCGGTGGATCGGGCTCGGCTCCGTCGAGATCAGTTGATCAGGAGACATGCGTCCCATCCGGTGATCGGGGCCTGCTGTGAGGCGTGGGTGGTCAGGGCGAGCGCGGCGCCGGCGTCACCGTTGATCAGGCCGGACTCGGGAAGTCCGGGCCGGGCGCTCGCGGCGAGGGCGTCGCCGAGGCTTCCCGGGAGGGCCTGGAGACGATGGTCGAGGGCATCGGCGGCGGCGCGGGTGGCCGTCTGGTAGATGCCCGCCCAGCCGTGGCACAGACCCGAGTCGGTGACCTGGGCGAGCTGTTCGGGGTCGGTCAACGCCCGGTACAGCGCGTCCTCGTAGAACGCCTGGACGTCGGGGGCGCGCAGGGCGAGCCCGGCGAGTTGCCCGGCTCGTGCGATGCCCGTGGTCCCGTAGCACCAGCTCGGCCGGGTGGGAGCATCGTGGTGGGGGCGCCCGAGGTCGACGTCGCGGCGCGAGATGTGCTCGGGCCACCAGGGACCGGAGGGACTGGGCTGGCACCAGGTGTCGAGGTGTTCGCAGATGCTCCAGATGGCTTCGCGGTGGCCGCTGACGGTGATGCCGCGGCGCATGGCTTGGGCCAGCAGGAGGAGCGGGCCGGTGATGCCGTGGGCGGCGCCGAAGTTGCCGTGGCCGCCCGGGAAGTGGGGAGATTCGCCGCGGGCCGGGTCGTGGCGGACCCACCAGCCCGGCAGGCCGCGGCCGTCGGGCGCGAGGGGGCGGGTCAGGGCGACGAGGTACTTCAGGACTCGTTCCAGGGGGAGCCCTTCGGGGTCGGTCCGCAGGAGGTACGCCCCGATGCCGGTGAGGCCGTAGAACAGGTCGTACTCGGCGAAGGTGGGCAGGTCGCCCTTGCGGATGCGGGTGAGCGCGGCGTCCACGCGGCGGTGGGTCAGGTCGGTGATGTGCTGGTGCAGGGTCCGCCGCGCCGGTTCGTACAGGTGCTGAAAGGACGGCGGGACGGTGGTGAGGACGAAGCCGAGGGCCGGGGCGCCGAGGAACAGTCCCGCGGTGTCGGCCGCGCTGATGTGGCCGGCCGCCGCGGCGGTGATCCACCGGTGGGCGGGGCGCCAGGAGCCGCCGTGACGGCTGATCGTCTCGATGTGCAGCAGGCTGATTCCGGCGGCGCCGTCGGCGAGGGACTGCACCGCCCACGGCTCGTCCGGAGGCGAGGGAGCAGGTTGTGCGAGGTGGGCGGTGTACTGCTCCAGGATCGCCGCGGTGGTGGCGGCTGGCGCGGTCATCAGGCGGCCCTCCGGTGCTGGAGTGCCGCGGTGCGTACGAGCCGGATCGTGGTCTCCTCGGCGCGCGGGTCGACGCCCAGGGCCCGGACGTGGTGCTGGTGCAGGAGTGACCGGGCGACGTCGAGCGGATCACGCTGGCCGGTCAAGGCTGTCTGGTAGGTGTCGACGGCGGTGGCGCGGGCCCGCCACGCTTCAGCGACCGCAGGGCCGCCGGGGAGGGCCGCGAGCACGGAGTTGCCGTTCGGCGCGGCGAGTTCGAGCACCTGGGTACGCAGGGCCCGGTTCAGTCGTCCCGTGCCCTGGGGGAGGTTGCGCACCAGCCACTCCTCAGCCGCCGCGGTGTCCGGCGCCAGGGGGGTGACGAGGTGCAGAGCACTGGTTGCGGCGAGAGCCTGCGGGGCGAGCACGTCGGTGTACTCGGTGAGCTGGATCTGGGCGAGGGCGGCGGCGGAGTCCGTGGCGAACACCCGGTGCGCGGCGTCCATGGCCGCCTCGCCGCCGAAGCGCCCGGTCTGCGGCTGGTAGGGAGCCAGGACGAGCCCGGCCGCCAGACCGGTCCCGTGCAAGCTGTCCGCCCACCTGCGGACGTGCTGAGCGGCGGCCCCGTACGCGTCCGGCGGCAGGTGCAGAGTGAGGTCGAGGTGCTGGTCGGCGTCCGGGCGGGCCATCTCCCGGTGCCGGGTGAACCACCAGAGTGGAGGGGCGTCGCCGAACGCGGCGAGGAGGCTGGGCAGGTGGCGGCTCAGGATCTCGTCGTAGCGGCGCGGGTGGGCGTGGAGCTGCGCGAGGAGGATGTCGCCGGCGCCCGGAAGGTGCCGACCGGGGGCCGCTGACGGGGCGGGGCGAGGCCGGAGTACCTCGGCGGCTGGCTCCGAGCGGCCCAGGGAGAACCAGATCTCGTGTGCCCGCCCGATCCAGCCGTGGGCGTCTGCGTCCGGGACCTCGCGCAGCTCCAGGCGCCGGGCGTTGTCGAGGTGTGCGCGCAGTACCCGGCGGTGGACCGGGTGGGACAGGTCGAGGGGGAGGCGCTGGTCGTACTCGATGATGGCGACCTGCACCGGGACCCGCAGCCGGCCGCGCCATGCGGTGAAGGCCTGCTCCCATCTCTCCGTCGGGGTTGTACGGCCGGGCAGGTCGTCGGCCCTCAGCAGCCACCGGGCCTGCGTGAAGATGGTGCGGCGGTAGCGCACCCGCGGCAGGTACGGAAGCCGGGCGCCGACGCCGAAGTCGAACGGCTTGTAGGCGGCGAACTTCCCATGGGCCACTTCGGCGAGGAAACGAGCCAGCGGCGGAGTCTGGGTCCCGCCCTCCAGCGCGTGCAGGACCCGCACGTCGACTGGCCGGCCGGTGGAAAGCTGCACGAGGTGAAAGCTGCGCGGGTCCGCGGTGACGGCGATGTCGGCGAGCCGGATCGTCGTCTCGTCGGCCTCCTGGTGGCCGGACAGCTCGATGACGTGCGGCAGTAGCCGCGGTGTACGGGTGACGTTCTCGTTGCGGTGGCGGCGCGGAGGGAACACGAGCTGCGCCGTCAGGCCGTCCGGCGCCCCCTGGTACGTGGCGGCGAGCGCGTCCTGCTGCTCGGGCGGCAGGACGTGGGCGAACCGGCCGGCCATGCTGCTGCCGGGGCGAGGTGCCGCAGTGAGCAGAATGTCGAAGGAGCCGCGGGACAGATCCGTGGTGCTGTGGGAGTGAACTTCGAAGGCGGTCTCCACGCGGGGTACGAGCAGCGGCTCGTCACTTCCGGCGGCCTTTTCCAACGCGTCGACCATGTCGTCCGTCAGCCGGAGCTCATCGCGGCCGTCCAGGATGACTTGTTGCACCAAGGCGAGCAGCAGTTCATCGCGGTCGGTGCGCGGTTTCAGGGCGGCAGAACGTTCGGAGCCGATGTATCCGGCGGGTAGGCCAAGGCCGCTGTCGGCGACCAAGTCCAGCACCGGCACCAGGGCGCCGACGCCGTACCGGGCCCGGAACCGGTAGTGATAGTCGCGCCAGTGCTGGTAGCCGTAGGGCTGCGGGGTGGTCCGGTAGAGGGCCGACACGGCTGCTTGCACTTCCGCGATCACCGTCTGCGGGAGGTGGATCTCGCAGTCGAGGGCGGTGTCAATGAGTAGCGGTGTCGGCGTGACGGGGGTGAAGGCGCGCATCCGCGCGGCGACGGCGCGCACCCTGGTGTCGGAGATCATCGGCTGGTGGGCGGACATGTCGTCGCGCAGCGCGTACAGCGCCTGGACCAGGTCCCGCACCTCGGGGACGGTGTCCGCCTGGAGCCGGTCCAGTTCGCGGCACAGGTGCTGGAAGGCGTCCACGGTGGTCATGGGCGCCCAGAGGCTGGTTACGAGGAACTGCTGCTCGACCAGGCTGGCCAGAAGGGCGTCGATCTTCTCCGGGGTGGCCTGCGGGAAGCGGTCGCGCAGGTGGTCGTGGAGGTCGCCGTAGGAGATGGGGGTGCGGGCCGCGTCCATGGCGGCGGCCACCGGCCGGGCGTTGCGGACGGATATCTCGACCGGGGCCAGGAGGACGGCGTGGCCGTCGGAGGGCGGGCCCGGCGCCACGAGCCGGTCACCGCGGGGGCGGGCGGCGTTGTTGGCGACGAGCGGTAACCGCTCCAGTAATGCGGGGGTGCGCTGGAGCCGGAGGACCATTTCGGTGACCCATTCGGCGTCCGGCCGGATCATCGCGCGGTGCTTGTCGCGCCACCGCGCGCTCGCCTGGGGCCCGACAGCCACCGGGGCGGTGCCGGCGAACAGGCCGAGCGGAGTCGGCCGGTGCTGCCACCGCAGGAGGTAGGAGATCGTCGACAGCGCGGTCCGGCGGACGTGACGGGGCTCGGCCTGCCGGCCCTGGACGACTGCCTCGATGGCGTCGGACAGGACGGGGGTGGCCAGTTCCAGGGCACTGCGGAAGTCCTCGCGTTGCCAAATGCGGTTGAGCCATCCGCGGGTGACGGCCACGTTGTCCAGATTGAGGGTATGGGGGATGTCTGCCGGCCCGGGGCTGGTGGTGGCGCGCAGCAGCGCAACGCCTTGCCACTGGTATCCGGCGACTGCTCGGGAAGCCATGAGGCCCTTCCGTGAGGCGGCGCAGGGAGAGAGGGGCCTGTGGGCCGGGCGAAGCGCTTCGCCCGGCCCACAGGTGAGGGACGGCCTGGATCAGGCCGGGTCCTCGGTGAAGGAGCCGCAGGCGGAGGAGCCGGTCGCGCAGGTGGTGCCGCAGCCGTCGCCCGTGGAGCACATGAGCTTGCCGTGCGGGTGCTCGGCGATGACGACCTTCACGTCCAGGGGCGCGAAGTCGTCCTCGTCCAGGCCCGGCAGTGAAACGGGCGGGGCCAGAGTGGCGCTTGCCATGGTGTGCCTTCCTGTTATTCGGATGGTGCGGGACTGCCTGGCTCCCGGCGTTACGCCGCGGGCCAGGAGAGCGAGACCCGGCTGTGCGTTTTGTCGATGACCCGATCGGCCGGGATCTGGGCATCGGGGGTGCCAGCCGGGTAGACCCGGATGACCGGGCTGGGGCCGCCGCGCCGGTTGGTCTCCCAGTCGCGCAGCACGTCGGCGATCTTGTCGGCGAACTGCTTCGCGTTCGGGCCGAGGGCGTGCACGCCGTACTCCAGGTGCTTGTTGTCCTCGGTGCGGCGGGTGACGAGGTAGGCGAAGGTGTCGTCCTCGACGGCAGCGAGGGCGAACCGCTTGTTCACGGGGTCGACCAGGCCCGTGTCCAGGTCTTCGTCGACGGCCATCGTGCAGAAGCCCGGCAGGCTGATCGCCATCGCCATCTGGAGGGTGTCGATGAGTTCCTGGACACGAACCGTGACGCCGGTCCACAGTTCGTGGCGCGGTGTGGTGACGGCGTTGTCGAGCCGGTGCGGGTCGGCCGGCAGGCCGTCATCGAACTTGAGCCCGATCTCCGGAGTGCCGTTGACCAGGAGGAGTTCTTCCCGGTGAGCGGTCGAGCCCTGCATCGGGACGAAGCCGCAGATCCGCGCCGACTCGCTCTCCAGGTAGGAGCCGTGCTCGCCCGCGACCTGGGTGAAGGAGACCGACCGGGTCAGGCCTCGCATCCGCAACGGCACCACCAGCCGGCCGCCGGGCTTGAGCTGCGCGGTCCACGCCGGAGAGATGTCCCAGGCCCCCGCGGTCACCATGACGACATCGACTTCACCGAGGTCCGGGATCGGCTCGGCTGCGTCGACAGTGACGACGCGGACCCTGCCGTATCCGTGCTCGTCCAGGAGCCGCCGGGCGCGGTCGGTGACCTCGACGTCGATGTCCACGGTGATCACTTCGCCGTCCTCGCCGACGAGTTCGGCGAGGTAGGCTGCGTTCAGCCCTCCCGAGCCGATCTCCAGCACCCGCATTCCGGGGCGTACCTGCGCCTGCTCCAGCATCATGGCCTGGATCTGCGGGGCGGAGACGGAGCTGATCTGTACGCCGTACTCGTCCGTTTTCGTGATCACGGCGGCGTACGGGTCGTACGCCTTGTCCAGGGGCGCGCCGGGGATGAATTCGTGGCGAGGCACCTTGCGCATCACCGTGTCGATCTCCGGGGTGGAGAGGGTGCCCTCCCTGCGGAGCTCGTCCACCGCCTCGTTCCGCAAGCGGGTCGCCTCGTCGGGTTCGACGGTCGTGTTGATCATGAAGTTCCTTCGGTCGTACGTGTGTGAGGGGTCGGGCCGGCAGGAAGGTGCCGGTGCGCCGGGAGGCTATCGGCGGGCGTTCTCCGTTCTTGTCAGCTCACTTGAGCCGACGATGTAGGGGTGGACGGCGCGTGACAGCTATGGCGCCGGTGCGGAGCCGTTCGGCGGTCCGACCCGTCACGTCAGGGCCGCCGAACGGCCGTCTAGGTGAGGGCCGCAAGATCGTCCAGACTGATGACCTCGTAGTCCCGCAATTCACGTACGAGTTGGCTCGCCAGGAACCAGCCCAGTTGGGGGTGCCCGTACGCCACGGGCGCGTCGTCGTCCTCGGCAGGAAGGGGATCCAGGCCGGTGGCGGTCAGGCGGTACCGGGAGCCGACGACGCCCCAGACGGATGCCGCCCGCGCGAGGAAGGCGACGTACCCCTTTTGCAGGTGCGGGCACAGCTCTATGGCCGGCCGCAGGTGCTTCAGGCACACCGGCGGCTGGGCTGTCCTCACCGGCTCACCAGCACGGTGAGATGCGTTTTCCGCGGCCCCGGCGAGGAAAATGTAGCCCCGGTCGGTCTCAGCCGGGCAGAAATCGATCTGGCACCGAAGCCGCTCCATCGTCTCCCGCTGCCGGGTGGGGTTGACCAGGCGCCACTGCGGCTTGCCCGTCGGCTTCCCGGCAGCGTTGAGTGACTGGGAGCACCGCGCCCACAGCTCACCGCGCGGCCCACGGTCAGCGGGGGTTTCGTCCTGGTAGGCGAGACGCATGGCGCCGAAGGCGTTCGTGCCGAGCGTGAGGTCCGACTCCAGCCCGCCGTACTCGCCCTCTCGATGGGTGATGTACGGAACGAGTCTCGACGCGGCGCTGCTTCGCTTCATGCGGCTGCCCTCACTGCTTCGTGGGGCCGGTGCGGTGCCACAATCCGTCCGTCGGGGAGGAGTGCGCCGGTGTCCTCGAACAACACCGTGCCGTTGCACAGCAGCGCCCAGCCCAACACCTCGTCCCGAGCCACGGATCGCGCCGCGGCCCGGTCGGGCGCGTCGGCCGACGGGCACGGGGGTTGGTGCTGACACATGAAGCTGGTCCTTCCAGATCGTGGAGTTGGGCCCTCTTCGGCCTACGTTGCCGTGGGGGAACACGGATAGGGGTTGGCCGAAGAGGGAGTCAGGGGGGTCCCGCTTGAACGCGGGTCTTGCACAGGTCCACCGGGCCAGGGGCGGGCACAGGGCCGGAAGTGGCCCCCGTTCCCTGAACCACCGTCCAATCCGGGGAACGAGGAGGCTGGGCAGCCTCAGGAAAGAGGAAGGCGGGATGGTCGGGTCGCACGGAGCGTCCTTGATCTAGTTGTGGGAGATGCGCCCGGTGCGGGGGAGTTCGGCGTCCTCGTGGGAGGAGTCCGCCGAACCGGCGTCCCCGCACCGGGCTGGTGTCCCACGGTCGGCAACGGGGGGTGCCTAGCGTGAGACGGGGGCCCGCGCACGGCTCATGCGGAGGATGGGGCGAGCCGAGCGCGGGAGCTTCAGGCGGCAATCGGCGGAGGGTGGATGGCGGCGGCGTGCAGAACGGACCATTGGGTTCGGCCGCCTCCGGTCTCTTCCTGCAAGAGGCTTTCGGCGAGGCGCCGGCGCTGGACTTCGCCGGTGCCGGCAGGTGCGTACGTGGTCTGCATGTCGCGCCAAATCCGCTGGATGGGGCCATCCGAGTCCAGGCCCGCGGCGGCGTGCAGTTGCATGGCGTCGTTGCCGGCCTCGGAGGCGAGGTCATGGCCGAAGCCTTTGGCGGCGATCAACTCGTCGTCGCAGGGCAGGCGCCGGTCCAACATGTCGACGGCGTGATAGGCCAGGACCTTGGCCGTGATCAGCCGAGCGGACATGCGACCGAGTCGTTCCTGTATGACGCTGAGGTCGGCGAGTTTGCCTTCGTAGCGAGGGCGTTTGCCGACGTACTGAGCCGTGAGGGAGACGGCCGTATCGTGCAGGCCGAGACTGAGCGCGGTGAGGTTGGCTCGCCCGCACAGGATGCTGCTGGACTGGGCGACGTCGAAGCCCTGACCAACCTCGCCGAGCACGTTTCCGGGAAGCACTCGAACTCGGTCGAAAGTGATCTGGCCGAAACTGAAGCCACGCAGCCCCAACTTGGCGCTGTGTCGCACGAGGCGCACACCCCGCTGGTCGCCCTGAACCAGGAATGCGGTGAGGGCCTGTGAGGTGCGGGTGCCAGCCGGGGCGGTGCGGGCGACGACCACGTGAAGATTCGCGATGTGGCTGTTGCCGACGTGAGCTTTGACTCCGGTGAGAACCCAGGCGCGGCCGTCCCACTCGGCTGCGGTCTGTATTCCGCCGATGTGACCGCCCTGGTCCGGCTCGGTGACGGCGATCGACATCAGGGCGCTGCCGTCCGCGATGCCCGGCAAGAGCGTGGTGTGCTGCTCTTGGCTGCCGTAGTAGAGCAACGCGGCGACCGGGATCAGGCTGGCTTGCAGGATGGCGGCGGCCGCACCGGAGACCCTGGCGAGGCGGTGAATCAGGATCGTCTTCGCGACGTGCCCGGCTTGCATGCCCCCGAAGGTCTCGGGCACGGTGACGCCGAACCAGCGGCGGCCGGCCAGCAACCGAGCGATCCTCTGGTCCACCCGCTGCGGCGCGCTCTCCATTCGGCCCACCCGGGGCAGGATCTCCTGGGCGGCGAAGTCGTCGGCGGCCGCCCACAGCGCCTGATGGGCAGGCGTGAGGAACCTGTCGAGGACGGCGGGTGTGGTGGGCATGGACATGGACGGTCCCTCTCCCTAAAGGGGCTCACATGACGGCTGCGGCCGAAACCGCGTGTGTGGGGGGGGGCAGGACGTGCGTCAGGAGGCAGGCGGCGGGGTGGGGATCTTGAGGGCGTCGGCCGCCGCGCGGGAGCCCTCCCGGACGATCGTCTGCAGCTGGGCCGCATCGCGGAGGGTCCGCGGCTCCGGGTCGATGATGCAGACGGTGAGCAGGGCCAGGCCGGTCGCCTCGTCGATAATGGGGCTGCCGAAGTAGGACTGGATGCCGATCGCGTCGACGACCTGGTTGCTCTGGAAGCGCGGGGAGGCGGCGACGTCCGGCAGGGGCAGACCGCGCCTGCGCTGGATGACCTCGGGACACCAGCCGTGAGCGCGGCTCATGGTGCGTCCGACGAGGGGATAGCCGGACTCCTGCGGCGGGTTGTGCAGGCCGAGGAAGGTCTGCTCGTCGCTGAAGGCGTTCACCATGGCGTAGAGGAAGCCGCTCTGGCCGGCCATGGTTGTGGCGATGTCGTCCAGGACCTCCTGCCCCTGCATGGTGATGCCCAGCTCGGCGAAGCGGGCGAGACGGGTGGCCATCTCGGACAGTTCGGTGGCCGGGTCTTCGGTGAAGGCCTCGACGTGACGCTGAGTGGTGCGAGCATAAGGAGTAGTCATCAGGCGTCCAAGCGTGTGGAGTTCATCGAACGGGTCTGTACGGCGTGCTGGACCAGGGCGAGGAGTACCGAGGCCACGGACTCGGCGTTGCGGGCGTCGCAGAACATCAGCGGCACGTGTTCGTCGACGTCGAACGCTTCGCGGATCTCCGCCAGCGTGCGCGGGGCGGTGCCGGGGAAGCGGTTGATCGCGATGATGAAGGGCATGCCGAGCTGCTCGAAGAAGTCGGCAGCATGGAAGCTGGAGTCGATCCTTCGCGTGTCGGCCAGGACGACGGCACCGAAGGCACCTTCGGCCAGGTCGCGCCAGAAGTCCCAGAAACGGGGCTGGCCAGGGGTGCCGAACAAGTACAGCTCTATCGGGTCAGGAACGTCCCAGCCGACTCGGCCGAAATCGAAGGCGACTGTCGTGGTCGTCTTGTACTCGACACCGTGAAGACTGTCGGTGGCCGCGCTCTGCTGGGTGAGGACTTCCTCGGTCCGCAGCGGCGCAATGTCGCTGATGGCGCCGATCGCGGTGGTCTTCCCCACCCCGAACCCTCCGGCGACGACCACCTTGACGATCACCCGATCGCCCGGCTGGACAGACTGCGTCACGATTCCGTCACCCGGCCTTCGCGGTCGCGTTGGGGAAGCGGCGCTTGAGCGCGGCACTCAGCGCGAACAGCGTCTGCACATCGCGGTCCTGGCCGGGGACATCCGGCACCGGCAGACTCAGCGCCCCCGCATCGATCAGGTCGGAGACGAGTACCGTCACCGCGGCGACGTGCAGGTCCAGCGTTCCCGCCAGCTCGACGAGCGGCCGGGTGCGCTCCCGGCACAGCACCACGATCTGCACACTCTCCTCGGATAAATCCTGCGGGGAACGGGGGCCGGGGCCAAGGACGGTGTGCATGCTGAGGCGATGACGAGCGCGTGTGCGTCCGTCGGTCACCGCGTACAGCCGCACGATGCTGTCCGTCTCGTCCGTCGCAGATCCCGGACCGGATCGGGGACTCATTCGACACCGGCGCCCTGACCATCGCGCGCGCGGACGGGGGTGGTCATGAAGGGGGCGAAGCGCTGGACCAGGCGGCCGGCGGCGAAGGCCACCGTGCCGATGTTCGCGTCGGTGCGGGCGAGTACGACCAGGATCGTCGCCACCTTCGTGCCGTTGGCGTTGAAGGCGCTACCCGTGCCAGCCTCGGTGGCGAGGAAGAGGGTGTCGTCGCGCTCGATGAGGATCTGTCCCGCCGGCATCTGCTTGTCCGTCGGGCCGGTGACGCCCTTGGCCAGCCCAGCCATCCCGGAGAACGCTGCGGCCACCCCGTCCGCCCAGTCGGGATCCATGTGCGAGGGGATCGCCTGCTTCATGCCGTCCCGAGAAGCGAGCATGGCGTGCGTCACGCCGACGGTGTCGGTCACGAACTCGTCGAGCAGTCTTGCCATCTGCCCCTGGATCTCCGCGGGGGAGATCGTGGAGGTGGCCGAGTCGAAGGTCATGGCGAAGGACTCCAGAGGGGGATCAGGGCTGATTCGGAGGGACGTCGGCCTGCAGCCCGGCGCGCAAGCCGGTGCGCCAGTCCGCGGCGGCCCGGGGATTGGCGGCCGGCGCAGGCACAGCGTCCGTCGATGCCGCGGGCACGGGGCGCCGTTCCCGTCGCCGCTTCGGCAGGGGCTCGGTGCCAGTGCCGACTGGCTGCGGGGCGGGAGAGGTGTGAGGGTCGGGGAAACGCTGTTGTCCGGCTCCCGGGCGCACCAGCTCTTTGACCGGTCGAGGCTCGGTTGGCACCGACACGGTTCCGATGACCGGCGCGGTGGCGACAAGGTACTGATTGGGGACGACAACGTTGGCCGTGGTGCCGCCCGACGGATTCATCTGCAGGTATACCTGCAGGCCGTACTTTGCAGCGATCTTGGCGACCGTCACCAGGCCCAGACTGCCCTTACGGACTTGGTCCGCGACATCAGCGTGACTGGGGTTGCTCAGCACCGCGTTCAGCCGGTCCCGCTCGGCGGGGTTCATGAGGATCAACGCGCGGTCCTCGACCTCGAATACCAGGCCGTGGGCCACCCTCTGCGCACGAACGGTGACCTTGGACGCCGGATCCGAGTTGTCCAGGCCGTTGTCGATGAGCTCGGCCAGCAGGTGAGTGACATCAGGGTGCACATGCGCGGGCAGCGCGAAGGCAGCGCCTACGTCGCCAGACACAGTCTGTACCCGGGCGTACTTCACGACTTCGGACTTCGCCCCGCGCAGCATCGTGGCAACCGGGACGGGAGCCCGAGTCTCGCGCAGGGACTTACCACCCAGCACGACGGAGACGCTCTCGACCATGCGGCGCAGCCGCGTCGCGAGGTGATCGATCTTGAAACTGCGGTCGAGCAGTTCCGCGTCTTCGGTCGCCTTCTGCAGCAGCGTGAGGTGTTCCAGCATCTCCCCGATGAGGCCGTGCTGACGTCGAGACAGCGTCTGGTGCATGGCGACCAGCACGGCCGCCTGCGACTCGTCGTGGACCCGCAGCAGGCTTCCAGCTCCCTGTACCTGCAGATTGCCGATCTGCTCCAAGACCCTGACGAGCGAGGCGTCGCCTTCCCACTGCGGTTCGACCGGAAGCGGTGGCCGCGCGCCCCGGCACAGCTCCTCGGCCGTCCAGAGCATGCTCTTCTCCGTGGCCGCTGCAGCCTCCGCGATGCGCTGCAGCTCAACGTCGCGGTTGAGTTGCAGGGAGGCGGCCACGGCCCGTGTGCGGATGCCTCCGACGAGACCGGTGATGAGCACGCTGCCTGCGAGGCAGAAGGCAAGCTGCGCCGGCGTGAAGTGGAAGGCCCACGTGGCGAGGACGGTCAGGCACGCCAGAACGGCGCTGCAGGCCAATGGGGCGTACAGCACCCCGGAGACCTCGTCGAGGAGGTACCGGTCTGTGCGGGAGCGGCCTCGTCTGCGGCGATGGCTGGCTGGCCGGGCAGCTGGTTGGGGGGAAAGCATGGGGTCCTCGGAGTCGATGCCAGCAGGGGAAATGTGCGCGTCGGCAGGGCGTGTCAACCAGCAGGAAGGACAGCTTGCACGGTCTTGCCCACGACCTCGTCGTGGGCGTCCCTCCTCACGTCCCAGGACAGACGCCCCTGGTAGCGGGTGACCCACCCCAGGCCGGTCAGCGTGCCGCTGACCGCTCTGGACTGGGTCGCCGCTTTCTCGAAGTCCGGGAACTCGGGGTAGTCGTCGTCCACCTCGATGAGGAGTTCGTGCGTATCCGGCGTCACAATCAGGTGGAGGGAAACGCAGCCGTCGGTGAGGGGCTTGCCGTGTCGTACGGCGTTGTCCACGAGCTTGGCGGCGACGCGGGCTGCAACGTCCACGTCGCCTTGCCAGCGGGCGACCGTGAGCCAGGGGCGCACCCGCAGCCGCGCGTTGGGCCCCGCTCCCGCATCGGCCCGCAGGATGGTGCTCCACTCGAAGGCCGGTTTTGCTTCCGTTCGTAGAGGAAGCAGAGTGGTCGGGGCCGTCGACGGCATGGGTGTGACCGCCTCGCCGACGCAGACAGCCGGTTGCTGATTCGGGGGGTTCACAGGAAGGCTCCCAGGTGCACGCCCCCAGGCAGAATCGCGCTGATGGGGCGGGACGAATGACGTAAGAAGCGCTGCCTGTCGGACACGTTGTCGGGGACGGCGAAGACACGGAGCAGCGGCGAAGGTGACGAGGGGTGCGCATGCCGCATCTGCAAGCGCGAGCCGACGGACGCGGTCGTTGGCCGTACGGCGCGGGCCGGTCATGATGCGGCCTCCGCCGCCGGGGTCGGGTCGACCACACGGCGCGGGTAGAGGATCGCGCCGATCTCCTCGTAGAAGGCTTCCGTCTGCTCGGCCGTGAGGACGAGCGCCAGGCCGTCGACTCGCTTCGTTCCGCGCATCAGGCTGAGCGGAATGGCGATACGGCCGGCCTGGGTGTGATGGAGCGGGCTGCCCTCCGCGCGCTCTACCCGCAGAGCAGGTAAGGACGCTGCGGAAGGCCCCTCCGCAGAGTGACCCTTCGTCATGGCACAACAACGTAGGGCCATTTCCCCAGGTCACCCCTGAATCTAATTCAGGGCTGACTGGGGTTCAGGGTCGAAATGGCCAGTTCAGGGTCAAGCCGCGATGCCCATGTGGCTGGCTACTGCGCGAAGGTCGTCGCGGAACAGGGGACGCTCCCGCTTGAGCAGGTCGATCACGGCCTCCCTGACCAGCGGCGAGAAAACGATCTCCTCGGGCGACTGTTCCATCAGCTTGGTGAGCACGTGGACGGTGGCGTAGTCGTCGCGCTGGGTGCGGTTGCAGTTCATGACCTCGATCAAGTACCGCGTGCGGCGCTCCAGCGGCAGCTCGCGGTTGATCTCCACGGTGTCCGCCAGACGCAGGGCCTCGCTCGCGTTGCCCTCCTCGGCAGTCAGGTGAACCTCGTGCATCGCCACGTTGGTGGGACCGAAGCACGTGTGCCAGTCGTTGCGGTCGGAGCCGACGCGCGCGGCAGCGGACTTCGCGCCGCGGTAGAGATCCCAGGCGACAGGCCCCTTCGCGGCGCGCACTGCGGCGACGGCTGCCTGCAGGTGCAGCGCTCCGTGTGCCGACCAGTGCTCCGTCGACGAGTCGTCGGTCGGGGCGCAATGGGCGATCGTTGCCTGTGCCAGTTCGACGCTGTCGTGGACTTCGCCGGCGGAGGTGAGAACGCAGGACAGATTCCAGGCGGCGGCCGCGATGAGAGCCGGGTCGCCGGAGTTGTCGGCGAGCGACAGTCCGCGGTCGGCGGCGATGCGGGCGAGGGTCGGTTCCCCCACGCGGCGAAGCCAGATCTGATGGAGTCCATAGAGACTGACGAGTTGACGCAGTGCTACCTGTTCGTCGGCGCCGGACGCGTCACGTAGGGCGGCGTGTCCCTGCCGGAGGAGCAAGGGCAGGCGGGCCCCCACGTCCTGGTATCGGTTCTTGGCCTGGGTCTCGTACACCTTCCACGCGTCGTCGACGTCCTTCTTGAAGTCCTCGGCGGACACCGATTCGCCAGCGGTAGGGAGCATCGACGAGGGCAGGGATAGTGCGCTGCGGATCTCGGGGACGTGCTCGTGCTCGGTGTCCAGGCCTGCGCCGACGCCGGAGAGGAAGCCGCCCGTGAGATCTTCCAGGGTGCAGCGCAGGACCCTCGCCAGGTCGAAGAGCAGCGAGAGCTTGTCGATCGGGATCTGCTCGTGCTCTACCTTGTAGACCCAGTTCTCCGATCGGCCGATCAGCTCCCCCAGGCCCTTTTGAGAGATGCCGCGCCGCTCACGGAAGTACTTGACCCGTTGTCCGATAGTGAACAACTCGCGTGCACTTAACATGATTTGACCTGTTCTCTGCAGGGGTAGGGCACTCGAAACCAGCGTAGGCCGGTTGGTCGCCCAGAGGGGGGATACTGGATGTCTCTCCCCTCTGCGGGAGGGCACTCAAAGGTCCTCTGCTGAAGTGGCGGGGGCCGCCTTACGAAGCGCGTCTCGCAAGGGAG
Organism: Streptomyces sp. NPDC058751; assembly: GCF_042746485.1. Lineage (NCBI taxonomy): Bacteria > Bacillati > Actinomycetota > Actinomycetes > Kitasatosporales > Streptomycetaceae > Streptomyces > Streptomyces sp. NPDC058751. The sequence goes on from NZ_JBHYPZ010000025.1 coordinate 81,783, forward strand.
TTCCTCTTGTCCTCCTCCTACCGCGGCCTGATCCTCGACTTCGGCGGAGTTCTCACCACGCGTATGCGGCTGAACGGACAGGCTTTCGAACGGTCCGAGGGTCTTGAACCAGGCGCCTATTTCCATGCCCTGGACGAGAACCCCGAGGGTGTGGCCGTGTACTCGAAGCTCGAAGTCGGGCAGGCCAGCCAGGAAGACTGGAACCGGGTGATCGGCGGCATCCTCGGCATCGACTCCACAGACCTCATGCGTCGGGCGCTGGCCAACCTCCGGCCCGAGCCGACCATCGTGGCGGCCGCCGACCGGGCCCGAGCTGCCGGGATCAAGGTGGCGATGCTCTCGAACAGTTTCGGCTTGGAGCCCTACAACCCGTACGAGGCGCTGGGGATGTGGGAGGACGCTTTCGACGCGGTGATTCTCTCCGAGCGGGAAGGCGTGCGGAAGCCGTCGGCGTTCATCTACCAGCGGGCACTGGACGCGCTGGGGCTGACGGGCCCGGAGTGCGTGTTCGTCGACGACCACGCCGAGAACCTGCCGCCGGCCGAAGCCCTCGGCATCCGCACCATCCACCACACGACAGACCCCGCGGGGACGGCGGCACAGCTCGACGCGTTGCTGGAGCGCGCGGCCGCCTGATCTACGGCAGCCGCAGGGAGCGCAGCCGTTCGGCGATGGTGAACGAGTCGAGTCGAAGGGCGTGGATGTCGGCGATCAGTTCGCGCCAGGCCTCGAACTTCGTGTTCACGCGCTCCCCGTGCATTCCCAGGTACGCCACGGCCACGCCGAAGCCGTACAGCTCGTTGCGCGCGGGCAGCGGGCGGAGCACGACGCATTCCTCCAGCATCACGGCGGCCCGCCAGAAGGCGTCCGGGTGGTGCTGGTCATGGCGGGGTGGGTCGACCTTGTGCCGGGCGGCCAGGCCGACGAAGACGGAGTAGTCGTTGACCGCGAGGTCGTCGTTCAGCAGCTCAGCCTGGCGTTCCAGGAACCACCGGTAGTCGACGTAGTACTCGGCAGGCACAGGTCAGGCCGCCCGCGGGGCGGTGTGGGCCGGCTCCGGGGCGCCATACTCGGCGTCGAACGCGGCGACCGTCTCCGGGTCGCCGGTGACCTGCCGGAAGATCTCCGCACCCTCGGCCAGGGCGCGCTCGCGCCGCTTCTCCTCAGCCACCTGCGCGAGGTAGGCGTCCAGCGGCAGCCCCGCCGCGTCGGCCAGTGCCTGCAGCGCGTCCGCAGTGATGTCGTCGATCTCGATGCCAGCCATGCACCGAGTATGCCGCCTGCGTCCGCAGCAGGGCCAGCCTGTACAAAATATCGCCCTGACCTGCATTTTCCGGTTCATCTATCAGGCTTGCGGCGGCGCGGGGGACGGCGTCTCAGGCGTCGGCCACTGCCCGTACAGCGGCACGGCCTCGAACACGTCGTCCTGCTGGGCGCCGGCCAGGGCGTCCGCGCGGGTGTACGTGGTGTCGGTGAGCTGGGAGTCCGGGGACCAGCGTCCCTCTTCGTTACGGCGGGCCCTGGAGACTCCGCCGCGCTTGAGGTCGTTGTTGGCGCCCACTCGCAGCGAGTGCGAGCGCACTGGCAGCCCGCCGATGATCTCCTTTCCGGCGGCGGTCGCCCGGGTCTGGATGATCGTGTTGATGGTGCGCCCGGACAAGCGCAGGCCTCGAACGGTGGCATGGGCACGGCCGAGCTGGAGGTCGCCCTTCTTGGTCAGGGCGCGCAGGAAGGGCAGGTGAGGGGCGTCCGCGCCGAGCTCGGCGAGGTCGGCTTTCCAGGCCGCGACGCGGCCGGCGAAGCGCAGGTCGTCGCGGTCGGCGTAGAAGCGCCACGCAGCGGTCTTCGCGTTGGTGGTCTTGGTCTTGGCGACCCGGACCCATACCCCGGGCCGCGGGCCAGTGAGGACCGGGCGTAGGTCGGCGTTGGGCAGGTCAGCGATCTCGATGCCGCGCAGCAGCAGCCGGTAGCCGACGACGAGCGCGGCCGCGTCCCGCCGTCCGATGCGGGTGGACTCGTCGATGGCGTCGAGCACCGGCAGCAGGTGCTCCAGGGTGAGCGCCGCAGCCTGGTCACTCAGCCCGGCCGGGTACTCCAGGTCGCGGTAGTCCTCGATGATGTCGCGGATCTTCGAGCCGTCCGGGCGTTCGCCCTTGGGGTACCAGGTGAGGATGCGGGACAGGTAGGCCAGCAGGGTGTCCGGGCTGTAGGGGGTCCCGCTCGGCTGACCGGTGTCCATCAGGGTGCCGATGTACTCGGCGATGTGCGCTGCGGTGGTGGAGGGCTGAGCAATCCGCCCGTTGGCTTCGCACCAGGCCTGGAAGCGGTTCCGCGTGGAGTCGCGGTTGATCCGGGTGTTGCGAGAGCGGCCGCCCGCGGCGCGGCGCAGACGCTCGCGGGTGCGCTCGGAGACCCGGAAGTCGTCCTCGGTGAACCCCGGATGCTCCTCGACGCGCGGTGGTAGTTCCCCCGGCCCCAGGATGGTGTTCCGGGTGACTCGGTAGCGGGGTGCGGCGGGCTCGTCTGCGGCGCGGTCCGGAAGATGCGCGGGGGCCTCGTCGTCGACGATCTCGCCATAGACGATGTCGTCCGGGTCGGTCGCTTCCGTCGCTGTCGTCACGCCGGCTCCCCTGGCATCTGTCGGTTTCGCTGACCGTCCCTCACTACCTCCTATTCTTCCACGAATAGGAGGTAAGGACACCCTAACTAGTCGACGGTGACTCGATCGAGGGTGCAATGGCGCCCGGAACCGCTCTGCAGCCCGCTGATGGCCGAACGGGGCGCCCTGCATCGGATCGCACCAGGGGGGCCGCGAACGTCGCCCCTGGGGCCCGTTCTGGAGTCCGCTTTTTCTGACGGTTCGTTGATAGATGGCCCATTTGGTCTAGTTGTCTTGGTGGATCAGGGACGGCACGGCGGCATGCCGAAGGGCGTGCCGCCCATGGCACGCTCTTACTTACTTATCTACGAACCTTCCTGGAGCTAATTTGAACGGGTGAATTGCTGCGCGTCATTGCCTGCAGCAATCGTGTATTTCGCGGGCAATCAAATGTCGCAGCGTTGATTCCCAAAGTTCTGCAAGTTGCGGCCAGTGATCTCGGGCGGGCTGGAGTCTCTCAGGCACAGGAACGAGCGCGGCAGCACCAGGAGACCCGGCCGGCACCTGCGGATCGGCCAGCCACAGGACTGCCCCCACCTCGCCCCCCAGCGCCTCTCGCTGCTGCCCATGTTGCTCCGCCATCTCGTCCAGCCACCTGCGGCCCCTGCCCAGGCTTCGCCAGCGGTACTCACCGACCGCCGCGCGGCTGCGCTTCCAAGGTGAGGTCGCGGCGCTGCGGAGCTGAACGGAATCGACCAGCACCAGCAGCGTCTCCGCGCTGCGCAGCAACTCCACAGAGCTGGAGGTGTGGTCCGAGAAGCTGAACAGCAACTCTCCAGAGCTGGAGGGGGGGTCCGGGAAGCTGAACAGCAACTCTCCAGAGTTGGAGGGGGGTTCCGGGGGGCAGCGCTTGCAGGCCTGCCAGTCGGGCCCGATCAGCGATGGCAGCGTCAGCACGAAGACATGAGACTCACCCCTCTGGGCCGCATCGCTCGGCATCTGCAGCGCCTCACGCCAGTGCGTCGAGCGCACGTCGAGCTCCGCCGCTAGGCGCCCCTTCCGTGTCGGCTTTGGGCGCGGCCGCTTGGTCCAGGGCAAGAAGCGTCCGGAGTCGTAGCGTTTCCTGCGGGATGCCTCTTGGTCGCCGCGATAGGGGAAGAACCAGAATTCCGTTGCTTCCTCGCCGACGGGGCGAATCTGCAACGGTAGTTGCAGAGAGAATTCGATGGAGGTGTACCAATGCTGGTCCCTGGAGTCGCGCCGGGGATTATTCTCCTCGTCGGATTCTTCAAGTTCTTCGGATGAGTCGGTGAATTCTTCACCGAAGATAGCCGTTACCTTCTGCTCGATTTCTTCGTCTGTTACATCTGCGGGCTCGAACGGACTGCTGAAGTGTTCTGCCGCCTCACGCAGGATGGCGAGGCCGAGGCAATGCCTATTGTTGCCATCAATGACCTTCAGGTCGTCGGGGTGAATTTCAAAGTGCATCGAATGATCCTCGGAGGGCGTAGCGGTGGTGAAGTCGGGGCTCTGCTTGTCGGTCATCGCTGCGCCTCCCGGCTCTCCGTGGCGAGATTTTTGATCTTTTCTGTGAGACGGTGCCGACGCACCCGCTCCGCACCCGGCTTGATCTCGAGTTGCTCCGCCAGCTCCTCGGACGTGAGACCCGAGAGGATCAATGCGGCGTACTCCCTTTCTCTCGCTGGCAGTTGGGTCAGCACCTCCAGTGCGAAGAGGCGATCGGGCACCGAGGCCTCCGGGTCATCAGCCCGCTCGTCTAGTACGGACGCCATTTCCGCGCCCGCCGCCTGCACGAGGGCGCCTGTCCGGTCCCGGGCCCGGAGGAAGTCGATGCCGCGGCTGACGATCCGGTTCCAGAAGAACTTCTTGACTTCAGTGACGTCCGCGAATTCGTGTTTGCAGGACTCTTCGGCCAGCTTCATCACGATATCCTCGGCGTCCGGCTGGGACAGTCGAAATTTGCCCATGGTGAACCCGAGCAGCCTGCGGTATTCGGCGCGAAAGCATTCCCTGTGCAGCCGATACCGTGACGATTCCGGCTTCGCCATCCCATGACTCACTGCCCCTCGGCTCCCGTGCCCTCCGCTCGGGCCCGCGCCCGAGGACTACCGCAGGGCGCCCGGCGGCCGCCCCCCTTCACCACAACGACGCCCCCCGGGGCCGCCGCGTTACATCGATGGCTACAGAAGCTGTGCGGCCGTGTAATACATCAGTGCCCTGAGCCGTCTCCCGGTGTGAAGGCCAACACGCCTTACGGGGGGCAACCGGCCCAGCGACGGTGTCCCCCGCCGTACGGAGCACAAAGGAACTGCCGTGGCCACTGCCGTTGCACCCGATCTCGCCATGCTCGCTCCCGAGCTGACCATCGACGAACTCAACCAGCTCGCGGCTGCCGGACCCCAAGCGCTCCGCGTCACCATCACGCCGTCCCTCGCCAGGGCCCTACTCAGGCAGAACACCAAGAACCGCAACCTGCGCGAGGCCACCGTGGGCGACTACGTCCGCGACATCGAGTCCGGCGAATGGCCCCTGAACGGCGAGACCATCAAGACCGCCGTCAACGGCGACGTCCTGGACGGGCAGCACCGCCTGACGGCCATCGAGAAGGCTGGCGTGCCGGTCGAGACGTTCATGGTCATCGGCCTCCCCCCGGAGACGCAGGCCACCATGGACGCGGGCCGCCGACGCACCACCGCCGACGCCCTGTCCCTGGAGGACGAGACCCACGCGACGGCCCTGGCCTCCATCCTCCGCCGGGCCTGGGCCTGGAAGCGCGGGGACCGGAAGTTCAGCCAGCGCAGCACCCCCACCACCGCCGAGTGCCGCACCCTGCTCGAACAGCACCCGGAGATACGCCGCTCCGCCGAGATCGCCGTCCGTACCCGCCTGGCCTTCCCCCACATCCCGGCGTCGGCCCTGGGCACCGCGCACTGGCTGTTCAACGCCATCGACTCGGGCGAGTGTGCGGAGTTCTTCGCCCGCGTCGGCGACGGCGCCGAACTGTCGGTCGGGCACCCGATCCTCGCCCTGCGCTCCCGGGTCACCTCCGAGCGCGCCAAGGAGGGCAACATCCCGTGGGCCCGCCACCTGGCCTACCTTGTCCACGCCTGGAACGCGGTGCGCGAGGACCGCACCCTGAGCCGCATGGTCGTGAAGCCGGGCACCCCGGTCCCCACCCCGAAGTAGCCGATCCCCCGCCCGATCAGCCCCGCCGAAGGGAGTCGGCGGGGCCGGACCTTCCCCCACCAGGACTCGTTCGCCCGGAGCACCCCCGATGCCGCAGCCGTACAAGGCCAGCACCATCACCGACCCCGTCCTGGACGGGCTGTACGAGACCCTGCGCCTGTACCAGCACGGCGCGTTCAGCGTGGCCTGCACCGACTGCCATGTCGGGCCCGGCGAACTGTGCCTCGCGCGCCGTGCCGTCCACCGGGCCCGCCGCCGCGCCTACCGAGACAAGCTGGCCACCCGCGAACTCGTGCCGCTGCTCGCGGCCGCGGCGTGATGACCCCGCTGCGGCACCTTCACGTCGTGGTCCTGCGCTACTGCCTCGTGCCCGCTTGCCCCGCAGCATTCGACTGGGCCCGACCCTGGCCGGACGGGTGGAAAGGCGTCGCAGGGCCGGGTGCCAGCGCTCTCTACGCCTGCCCCGACCACAGCCCTGCTTGGGAGCGGCACCGGCCGGTGACCCGCCGCTACCCGGATGAGGGCGGCGTCGCCGCGGTGTGCGCCTGCGGCTGGTCGACCAGGCCCACGCCAACCCTCGGAACGCTGGAAGAAGCGTTCCTCGAGCACCTGGTGCCGGAACTCACCCGCCCCCTCGTCACGACAGCCGCGCTACCCTGATCATCAACACCGCAGCCCTTTGGGGCTGTTGGCCGGAGTGGGACACAGCGAACCCGCCCCCGGCCACACACGACTGGGAGCCCACGATGCTGCACAGCACGATCTGCCCGACCGACGTCCCGACGGCCTCCACGCTGCCGCTGACGTGACGTGACGCACCCCCGAACTGGGGTTTTGCGCTCACGTCCCGTCACGTCACCTCCCGGAGGCCTCCATGTCCCCGTCCCTGGGGCGTGCCCGTCAGACGGGTATCGCCGTCGCCCGCTACGCATTCCGCCGCCGCTTCGAACTCGCCCCCGCGGCCGCCGATCTCGGCCTGACCGCCATGTCCTGGTGGCACCATGTCACCGGCGTCACCTGGCAGGAGCACGCCGCCTACGGCCTCGCCACTCTGGGCGCGGCTGCGCTCGGCTGGAAGGGCCTGACCACCAAGCACAAGGGCATCGCCAGCGCAGGCGCCGGCGGCACGGTCGTCCTGGCGAACACCTGGGCCGGTGCCGCCCTGGGCCCGTCCGTTCCGTCACTCATCGCCGCTACCGTGACCGGAGGCACGGCGTACGCCGTCTACGGCCCGTGGCTGACGAAGCAGCGCAACGAGCGGATGGCGCTGCAGGTAAAGGCGGCCAAGGCGGGTGTCACTGCCGCCGGTCTCGGCACGAACACCGAGGGGCCGAGCCTGACTGGCGCGACCCGCGAGGAGACCAGGCTCGTCAAAGCCCTCGTCGCCATGCTGTCCGTGGCCGATGTGAACGTGACATCACTCGACTACACGCCCTTCGGGTGGCGCGCGACAGTCGAGCTGCCCGCCGGCCGCAACACGGCCCCGCAGAAGGTCATCGCGGCCAAGGAGCAGTTCGCCAACAACCTGGGGCTGCCCGGACGTGTGCGCCTGTCCCGGGGGGAGCACGACAACGAGCTGATCGTCACCCTGTACGAGACCGATCCGCTCGCCGAGCCGATCCCGTGGCCCGGCCCGTCGACGGCGACGTGCCTGGAGCCTGCCGTGCTCGGCGTCGACGCCTACGGCGAACTCGTCCGGATCGCCATGCTCTACAACCACGTCCTCATCGGCGGCGCGACCGACAACGGAAAGTCGGGCCTGCTCAACGTGCTGATCGCCTGGGCTGTCGCCTGCCGAGACACCGAGGTCATGCTCATCGACCTCAAGCCGGGCGCGGTCGAGCTGGGCCCGTGGCGGAGCTGCGCTCTGGGCCTCGCCGACAGCCCGAGCCGCGCCATGCAGCTGCTCAAGATGATCTGGGCTGAGGTCGAGCGCCGAGGACAGCACCTGCGCGACCTCAGCGAGAAGCTGGGCAAGCCGGTCAAGAAGTGGGTGCCCGGCGAGCACGGGCCAGCCTGGTTCGTCTTCATCGACGAGCTCGCCGAGCTCGTGCGGAAGGTACCCGCGGCCGCCAAGCTCGTGGAGTCCCTGCTGCAGGTGGCGCGGTTCGTCGGCATCACCCTGGTCTGCGCGACACAGTCCCCGTCCAACCGGGTGTTCGGCGGGTCCACGGACGGCCGACAGCAGTACCAGGTGCGCCTCGGCCTGGGCGCCAGGGAATCGACCACCGCGAACCTCATCTTCGGCCCCGGCGCGTACGGGGACGGCTGGACGCTCAACGAGCTGGACGCGCCGGGAAAGTTCCTGCGCTGGGATCGGGAGCACCAGGAGCCCGTGGAGGCCCGCGCCTACCTGATGACCGCAGACGACATCGGTGCGACCACTCACCGGTACGCGCTGGACGACACCGCGGTGGAGGCCCGGCCGCACCCGGGCATCGAGCACGAGCCGGACGACGACCCCACGCCCCCGACTCCGCCGTCCGGGCCGGGCGGCGGCCGGCCGGCCCTGCGCGCCGTGCCTACCTTCCCCGACGGCAGCGAGGTTCCCGACAACCGCCACGAACTGTGGCAGGCCGTGGAGAAGGCGGGCAGCCGCGGCATCACCATCAAGGAACTGCTGGCCCTGCAGCCAGACGGGGTGTCCTCCCGCGGCGGCATCAGCGATCCGCTGCAGGTGTGGGCCAGCAAGGGGCACATAGTCCAGTCCGGTACCCGCGACCGCTCGCAGGTCTGGATCACTGCTCCCCGCCGCGTGGCGAAGGTTGCGGCTACGGACCAGCGCAGCGAATCAGCCACGGTCAGCGGCTGAATTACGCACCACGGCCCCGTCCCGACGGGGCCGTGGCATGATCTGCGCATGATCAAGGGGTGGGGGGCCGCCGCGAGCATCGTGTTCGCCGTCGCGGCCGCAGTAGGAGTGTCCGGGTGCGGGGGAGATGCAGACGGCGACGCGAAGAAGCCGGCGGCCGCGTCAGCGAAGGCGCCGAGCTTCAGCGAGGCTTCGAAGACCTTCCAGGACGTCGCCGCGAACGCGTACCTCGACGACGTGTGCACGACGGAGGCTGGGACCTGCTGGGACAAGATGAACGGCACCGTGGATGCGGCGCGCGACCTGCGTAAGGCGATGAACGCCGAGAAGAGCGTCGGCCCCGAGTTCTGGACCGAGGCCTACGCGCTCATCGACACGATGGAAGAGGGCCTGGCGGTGGGCGAGGATCAGGGCGCCCCGGCTGGTGCCGCGACCCTTCCCGAGGCGACCAACCGGGACGACATCTTCGGGTCGGCGCACGATCTCGCCGACTGGCTCGACGAGCACCCCATCAAGTAGGGCGTTCTAGCGCCCCTTCTTCTTCACGCAGAGGAAGAGCAGGCCCGTGAACGGCAAGTAACCGAGAGCCACCGCGGGGGCCGCGATGAAGGCGCGGAGCATCCATTCCCACACAGTGGGGGCGGGGGAGAGAACGCTGAAGCCGGAAGGCGTGGCGCTGTACAGGGAGCTTGAGCGGACGTATCCGAAGCTGCGGGATCTCGCGGCGGCGACGAGTACCGCTCAGACGAATCAGATGGTGGGCTACGCGTACGGGTTCGCGCGGGCGATGCTCGCCGAGAGGAACTTGCCCGAAGCGCGGAAGAAGCTCGAATGGATGGAGCGGGAGCTCGCCCGGGTGCAGCCCGCCAGCGGGGAAGCTCCGTAGCCTTCCTGGCCGGCCATTTGGCGAGGCGCAGTAGCTGCTACAGCTGGTACGCCAAGATCGGAGACGAGACACTGCCCAACCCGGGGCGCGTCTGATCTCCGAGGGGGCTCTCGTGTCGGTGATTACGCTGCTGGTGGCTTTGCTGCTGATCATGGTCGTACTGCTGACTGTGTGCGCTGTCGCCTACGCCGTGCATCGCAGACCGTCCCTGAACGGCCCGGTCACCGCTGGTATCGCCACGGTGGCGGCGCTGGCCGCCGTGTTCGCCGCGGTGCTCAGTGCAGGTGGCAGCCGGTGAGCGGCTGTGTGCGGCCCGGCCGCCATGCCCGAGATCTGGGGCGGGGTACCGCGCCGCAACACCCGCTTCACCGGCCGCGAGCCGCTCCTGAACGATGCCTACCGCCGGCTCCCGGGCACCGGGGCGGGCGAGTGACCGTCCGGCTTCCCCCTCGTTGTCGGGGTGGAGCCGGGCGCGAGCCGGTATCTTCAAAGAACGTTCTTAGAGGAGACACCTATCGTGGCTGATACCTTCCGCTATTCGGCATTCATTGATTCAGTGCATGCGAATCGTTTGAAGGCGCTGCGCCGGAAAGGCTCTCAGGCCGTGTCGGATAAGGCGCGGGAGTTGGTAGGTGCGGGGTGGAGTTCTGTTGAGGCGCGGTTGGAGGCGCGGCGTCGTTGCCGTGAGCAGTGGCCGCCGCTCGATGTTGTGGTGGGGCGCGCCCTGGAGCAGCGGCTGAGTGAGCCGGACTTGGCCGGCCCGTGGGCGCCGCTGACTGACGCGGAGGAGGAGTTCATGAGCCTTTCCGGGCGGTGGCCGAGCAAGAACTACCCGGGATTCCTCGTGAAGCGAGCGTATGACCTGCCTGTTGACCTGCTGAAACGGGCTCGTACGGCCGCGTTCCGGGCGAGTGAGGGGCCGCTGGCGGAGCTCGATGAGCGAGGCCTGACGTACAACCGGCTCGACCTGGAAGAGGAGGAGCGGCGGATCAGGGATGAGCTGCTGGACAAGGTGTATCCGGTGCCGCGGATCCTCCGTCAGGGCCTCGCCCGGTACGGGCCCTGGCCGCACGAGGATGACCTCCCGGCCGGGTGATTCTAAGAACGTTCTTAGAATAGTTCCGGCTCATGATTTCCTCGAAAAGTGACTCGTGGGCGTTTCTCGTTTCGGCTTGAATTCCTCTCGTCGGATGCGCTAAATGTTCTGTGAGTCGATTTCGAGGAGGTTGTAATGCCGTCGTATGTGCCGCCGGTGCCGGGACTTCTGCGCTACACCTGGTGGGGTGACGTCCCCGAAGGGCTGTACACCAAGACGCAGCTCGCCGCGATGGACCCTCCGCGCAAGCCGGGAGGGGACCCGGTCGCCCAAGTGCTGTACCACGGCAACAGCTACGCGCCGCTGTACGAGGTGACGGCCGCGGTGCCGAAGCGGTCCTGCACGCCGGCGCAGCGCGCAGCCCTGGGCCGTGCCCGTGCCCTTCAGTACGTGTGCCGGCGGTGCGGTGACCGCCGTGACTACCCCCTCGGGAGCGGGCGCTGGTGTGAGCCCTGCTCGTACGCCGTCGGGCTGTACGCCGCGCACGCGAAGGCCCATCGGTTCGCCCGCGAGATCGTCAGTGATCACGGCGCGGCCCTCCTGGTCGTCGGGGCCGGGCCCGGCGAGTACGCGCAGCCGGAAACCGTCGCCGTCCTGCGTGTCCACGACCGGGAGCTGCTGCACGAGGGGCCTGCCGGGGCGTACGGCACGCCGGAGCGCGCAGCAGCCCTCGACCGGCTCGACCAGCTCCTGGACGGCCGCCGCGTCGTCCACGAGACCGACCGGGGCCCGGTCAGCCGCTACCCCTCCATGCTCGTCACGCCGCCCGGACAGCTCGTCAGCAGCGAACGCGACGGCCTTCACCCGTGGCTGAGCCCGCACCGCGAGAGCGCCGACAAGGCCGACTACGTCTCGCGGCTGTGGCGGCAGTGGTTCGCCTGGACGAGGGACGAGTGGACAGGGATGGCGAGCGAGCCGTGGGACCAGGAGCGCGGGGTGTGGGTCGCCTGGGCGCGCACCGCGCAGGCCACCGACGACGCCCGCGGCCTGGCCGGACTTCTGCACCGGATCGCCGAGGGCACCGAACCGGTATGGGAGCGGGCCCGGTGGATCGAGGATGGCCACGGCGAGCCGGACCTGACGAGGGGAACGCGGCGCCGGAAGGCCGCGGCGGGGGTGGCAGCCTGATGCCGCAGATCCGACTCATGGGCGACGATCGAGAGCTGACCGGCCGGACCCTGGACGCTCTCCTGCGGGCCCTGAACGCCTCACCGGAACTGGTCGTCGGGGACGTCGCGAACCGGCCTCCACGCGGCGACGGGGCGCGGTTCTACATCGAGGTACTGCCCGTGGGATGCGCCCCGGCCGAGGAGGTGACGGTCACGGTCGAGCGGGACAGCCCGCGGCCGCCGCGCCGTAGAGGCCTCCCCCGCAGCCGATAGCCTCGCCGCATGAGCACTACGAACGATGCCAGTTAAGATTCCTTGCCTCAACGAAGCGTCCCGCATTCCACAGAGGGATCATGCATTTTCGACCTAAATGGCCATACAGCCCAAAGATGCGCATGCCGTACATAAAGGCTTCGGAGGACTGGGCCGCTGTACTCGGCGCCTCAATCTTCTGTGCAGCCATCGCAAACATGGTGTGCGATGGGCTTGGGTGGCCAGACTGGCTGCCGTGGTTGATTCCGATAGCCGGGCTCTGCTGGAGCATAGAACGACGCGTGCGCGCTTTCAACGAACTCGCACACCAGTGGAACACCAAGATCGAACACGAGGAAGCGGCTGCTGTGAAGGAGTAGGAACGCGATTAGCCTGGCGATCAGGTGATCAGCCGCTTGAACCGCGGATACGCGGTCCGTTCACCGGTCGTGGTGGAGCGCGATGGCAGGCACGTCCGGCCGTAGGCTCGGATCATGGCTGACCCAGGGCAGAAGAGCGGCGAGGCCGTGCAGATCCCGCCGAGCTCGACGCCGTGTTCCCGGCGCTGCGGGACTTGGCGGCCGCGCTGGGCGGGCCGGAGCTGAACAGGATGGCCGGGTACACGTTCGGGTACGCGGACGCGATGCTCGTGGAGGGGAACCGCCCGCGGCGCGCGAGAAGGCCCGGTGCTCCCGAGGATCGACCCCTCGGCTCCCGTGCGTCATCGCAGGTCACGGCGATTACAGAGAGCCACTTGTCACTTGGTGGCAGCTTCGGGAGGACCGGGCCGAGAAGTTGGAGTGGCTGAAGACGGAGCCGATCGCCGAGTCCCACGCTGCCCAAGATGCTAGGCGGCGGGCGTAGCCACCGGGAGCAGCATGGACACCGCGGCGTTGGTCGTCGGGTCTGCCTTGAAGAAGCGGAGGATGGCGGCCTCGCTCTCGACGGGGCCATACGGCCATGGCCGGGTGGTGAGGGCGAAGGAGATCTGCCCGTGCTGCCGGGCGATGACAGCCCACTCTGTGGTCACGGGGAGCGTGATCGGGACGCCGGGGAGGCCGAGGACGGTGACAGTGAGGCCTTCGAGGACGGCCGTCACGGGCATGCCGTGGATCTCCGGGTTCTCCACCATGCTGCCCTCGTGCATGCCCCAAGCCGCGACGAGCTTGCGGAGTGCCGACTGCGCGGCCTGGGGACCGAGTTCTCCATCGCCCGGCAAGTACGCCGCCAGGAAGGCGAAGTCACCGCCGAACGACGGTTTCCCGATCCACCCCATGGCGGTGATCTTTCCGTAGAGCCACGGCTTCAAGGCGGTGTCATTGCTGTTCATGCCGGGAGCGTACCGAGGCGCACCGACAGGCCGGGTCAGGGCTTGACGCGGGCCTACAGATGGGCGACAGCGCGCGACGTAAGCACGCGCGGGCCCGCAACCTTCCCCGGCTCGCTACTCCCGGCGGGCGATCCCCCTACGGAAGGACGTGCACCCGTATGACCAACTGGACCCCGAAGCTGACCAACGTCACCGGTACCGATGGCACCTCCGGCACCGGCCAGTACGTCTCCGCGAACGGCATCTGCACCTTCACCGCGCAGATTGTCGCCAAGAAGGAGACTGCCGCGGCCGACGCCGCTGGCTTCGGCCTGACTCTGCCCGTCCCGGCCGCGGCTGGCTGCCGCTACGTCTTCCAGGCCAGCCTCGACGGGCGCGACGCGGACAACGGTGTCTGGAGCGGCGAAGCACAGATCTACGCCGGTTCGGACGGCACGAAGATCGACCGCATTCGGGTCACCGGCACATCGAACGGTGCCGCGCTGCAGAACATCGGCCACCTCTACGGAGACGTCGAGGGGGCCACCGAGGCGGAGATCATCACGGTCACCGGCTCGTACCCGGCCGCCTGATCCCCGGCATGCCAGCGGGGGCCGACGGAGCTTCTTCCGTCGGCCCCCGCTGGCATGTCCGCAGGGTCTACCACGCCTCTTCAGCGATCAGGGCCTTCAGCCCGGCCGCAGCCTCGTTGACTGCTTGGTGCACTTCGGGCACCAGGTCCAGTGCAGCCGTTGCCGCACGCGGACTGGGCTCCGGATCGGCCAGAACTGCCAAGAACGCCTCCAGCGGCGTCAGCGCGATGAGCTGGCGTGTCCACGCCTTCCGCGCGTCGTCGGCCGCGTAGCGGTCCGTCAGGACCTCTGCAGGGGTCAACGGAGCCTCACCGTGCCCCTCGACCTGCAGAAGGGCAGCCACTCCGTTGTCGCGGATGTACTCGTCGATGAGGTCTTGCTCCGGCTTGCCGGAAATGCTGTTATCGAACATCACCGCGAGGCGATCGGCCAGCACCCGTTCCCGCATGTTCCGCGGCCGTGGAGCCTTCCGCTTCTCCAGCCACTCCCGGATGTGCCAGGAGTTCGGGTAGTACCCCTGGTCCCAGGGGAGTTCTTCGGTGGTCATGGTGAGCCGAATCGTGGCCAGCGCCCACGTGAAGTCGCTGTACGAGCGGAAGGGTGTCGCCTCACCCAGGACCTCCGCATCGACTTCCTCCGCGGCCGCGGTGAGCTGAGCGACCGTCGGGCCGTCAACCCATCGCAGGAACCACTTCGCCGGCCGGTAGTACTCGTCGAGCTCAGCGCGCACAGTGTTCTGCGGCAGCTCGAAGCGCTTGTTGAGCTCCCGCGCCAAGGCGTGCAGCCGCTTGGCCCGGTTAGCGACCGGCATCGTCGTCGCCGAGCAGTTCGGCGTGGAAGCGCCGGGTGGCTTCCTGCCTGGCCTGGATGTGCGCCACGGCGTCCGGGTCCTGCAGGTCGGTGATTGGGAAGAGGCTCGGTCCCAGCCGCCCGCCGTACAGCTGAGCGTAGGCGGTGATGAGCTGCACGGTCCGCTTCGCATCGACGCCCGGGTCCTTGTACGTCTCGAACGTCTCGCCGTTCTCCGCGGTGACCGTCGTACTGATCTTGTGGTCGAAGGTCTTCAGGGACTGCCGCAGACTGCCGACCTTCTCGTGCACCATGCGCCAGTTGCCGTCTTCGGCGTAGCCCATCAGCTCGGAGAACTTGAGCAAGACGTACACGAAGTCTTCCGCGAGGACGTCCTCCATGCTCGTCGCGCCGAGCAGTTCGGACAGCTGGGGCCCGTCGGTCATATCTCGCCCTTCACGCAGGGTAGGGGTGGTTGTCCAGTCTGGCAGGACTAAGCTGTTGATCAGGTCCGGATGCCGCATCCCCCGTCGGCATCCGGACCGTCAGTGTGTACGGCGCCGGGTCAGCCGCGCCCACACGGACGGCGGCGGCTGCAGCGCGGTCCGGGCCGCTTGTCCGAAGGCAGCCAGCGCCTCTTCGAAACGAGCGTGATCGTCGACGGCGCTTGCGGCGGCCATGACGGCTTCGACAGCTTCAACCAGGCGCGCGTCTTGATGCCGCATCAGCGGAGTTGCGGCGGCGCCGAGCTGGACGGTGGACGCCTGCAGGTTGGCCAGTGCGACCTTGCGAGCGTGGATCTCACGGCTGATGAGCTGGGCGGCATCCCGCAGACCCGCCACGTAGCGCCAGTTGTCCTGAGCCGTGGAGCTGGCGATCCCACCGATGGATCCGAGGAGTACGACCGCAGTCGCGCGCCACTTCTCCTTGCGCCCTTCCCAGATCGAGTCGCTGATGTTGGCGGCGGCCCGGACTGCGATTGCTGAGGTGATGAAGGCGTCGACCTGGCCCTGCAGCGTGGCCCTGTCGGCGGCGCGGTCCTGCCGGTCGCGGGCGCGGTTGGTCAGTGAGTTCGTCAGGAGAGCGACCAGGAACGCCGCGAGAATCGGCAGGAGCAGGTCGGCGTGACGTGTGAAGGTGTCGAGAGCGTTGTGCACGTCGGCAGCTTCAGGGACTGGAGTGCCTGCGCGGAGGGTTGTGGCGGTTCTGCAGCAGAACGAAGACCGGCCCGGAACCGGTCAGCCGCCGGCGGCCGCGCGGGTGGCGACGGTGAAGTGCGCGCCGACGAGCGCGTCCTCGAGGTCCTCGGCGTCCAGCCGTTCCCGTATGACCTGGCGTAGCCACGCGGCCGGCTCCTGGCCGTCGCGCGCGGCGGCTGCGGCGATGCGGTCCAGGTCGGTGTCCGTGAACAGCTCCATCATGGGCGCGACGGTAGCAGTGTCACCGGCGGGGGAGGAGTGCGTACGGGCGCAGAGGTACCCCGATGACCTGCAGGACGAGGTTGCGGTGTGCGGCGTGCAGGGTGCGCACGGCGGCCCGGGTCAGGCCCGGCTTCGGCGCCGGGGCGCCGTTGCGGGCCCTGCCGGGCTTCGTTGGGATCCACAGGTAGCCGGGGTCGGTGCCTTGGAGCTTCATGATGCCGGTGCGGACGGCGAGCCAGCGGCGCAGGATTTCCACGCTGTGCTTGTCGAGCGGGTGGTCGAAGTCAGCGACGGTCGCGACGGGGACCGGGCGGCGCTCTAGGTCGACATCGGTGACGTTGAGTCCGTGGAGCTGGGGCACGGAGCGGCCGGTGGCGGCGACGAGGGCGGCCACCGCGGCGGTGCGGATGGAGGTGGCGGCGTTGGCGCCGGTGGGGCGCCGCACCGCGAGGGTGCGCAGCAGCTTGTAGGCCTGCTCAGGCTCCAGGCGGTCGCCGTGCCCGGTGGGCGGGTAGGCGCGGCGCAGGCTCAGCCCGAGGTACTCGGTGAAGGCGTTGTACGTCTGGATGCGGGCGCGTTGGGAGTCGTATGCCGCGGCGGCGTCGGGGCCGAGGAGGGTGTTGCGGCGCCGGGTCTCGCCGGCGTCGGCTGCGTCGAGCCAGGAGTCGGTGCGCTCGGGCTCGACGAGTTCTTCGGCGGTGAGGGAAGCGGTCTTCTCCTCGTTGAGGACGTGCTCCAGGAACTCGGTGAGCAGCGTGCCGCGCAGTCGGACGGTCTCGTCGGCGTACCCGGCTTCCTGCTGGGCGTTCACGAAGGCGCCGATCGCCCCGAGGGCGTCGGTGGTGCGCGGGTTCGGCATGCCGACAGCGTACGGAATCCAGTCCCGCCATTCTGGATAACAGCAAGAAGCGCAGAGAGCCCCCTCCCCCGGCAAGCTGCGGGTCTCGTCTTGGTCCGTGTCGGACCAAATCGGTCCGTGCAGGCCCGGTACGGTCCTTGTACGACCCCCGCGCAACCCGGGGCGGGGCCTGGGCCCCGCGGGCCTTCCTCGCTTCTTGCTGTTATCCGTGATGCCGGCTTGGTCGGCGCCCGCGGGAAGCTGTCAACGAAGCCTCCCGGGGGCGCGTCACCCCTACAGACGGCGCACCCCCGGCGGGTGTTACAGCACACTTGCCCGAGGGGCTGGGGCCTGCCGCGGCTCTGAAGACGCGGTGACGTTGGTCGTCAGGCCCGCGCTTGGGGGCGGCAATGGCTGCACGGGCTCCATCGTGGCGGTACAGCGTCGGCCTGATAAGACAGCACCGGCGCCCCCTGCCATCCCTGGCGGAACATCTCGCAGGTGGGCGAGTGGAAGAAGTCACTGGTCATCGTGGTGATGACCTCGTTCTCGTCGAGGTCCCATGCACCGGGCCGCATCATCCGGCCGTACTGGTCCTTACGAAGGCCGGCAGCGATACCGCCGTCCTTTCGCCCCCACTGCGTCACGGTGCTGATTCCACAGGCTTCGGCGAACTCGTAGACGTCGAAGTTGGGATCCATGTAGCCGAGCACCTGCGCGGTCACCCACATGACGTTGGTCTTCAACGTCATGGTCTCCTCCGGCTTCAGCTCCCCGACGTTGTGGCTCTTAGGGTCTGTAGCTCGGTCGTGGCCCGCGCGGTCAGCCCTCCAGGGGGCATCTCGCCAGTCGTGATTGCGGATCTCCGCAGCGAAATCTCGGGCAATACGAGAAAGGGGCACTTCATTGTCCTTCCGTCGGACTTGATGCCCCGCCCCCCGATTTGGGGCGGAGACATGCAGTGCACTACAGTACGCCCCTTTTCGCCCTTGCGCAAGGTCCTGCTAGGTCCTGCTAGGTCCCGGCGGGCGCCATCAGCTCACTGGCTCTGCAGCTTGGCGCGAGCCTGCTCCAGCTGCTCGACGGTGATGGCTCCGGCGTCCGGCAGGCCCGCTTCCGCCCATGCGGCCTGCGCGCGGGGGATGGCGCCGTCGGCGTCGTCGATGAGGATCTTCTTCGCGAGGTTCACGGCGATGGCGCCGTCGCCCAGGTCCATGAGGTGGGCGAGCATGCGGACCTGCATGGTGGCGGAGGCCTTCTCGTTGTACCGGAAGACCAGCACCCATCGCCCCTGCAGCGCGCGGGCCCGCCCGATGAGGTCGCGGCCGCGGTCGGTCTCCTGCTGCTCGGTGCGGATGTGCTCGGTGTCCCCCGCCGGGTTGCGCAGGGTCAGCAGACCTCGCCGACTGGACTCCTCGATCTCAACCTTCTCCAGGAACGCCACGAACCGCGAGGCGCTCTCCAGGCGGCTGATGTCCTGCGCGGCTTGCTGGGCGATCAGGTGCAGGTCCACGGTGAGGGCGTGCACGCGGCGGCCCCACGCGGGTTCCTCGCCGGGCGGGCAGGGCCCGGCAGCGTGCGTGGCGGCAATGACGAGGCTGTAGTCCACGCCCCCATCATGGCGGCTTCCGGGACGACGTTGCGGTCGGTGTGCACCAGGTGAGCCGGGCATGTGGTGTGGCCACGGGACATGGATGAGAAATCTTCGCTGCGGCACTGAAGGCCGAACTTAAGGCGACCGGAGCTTCGAGCCTGATGACGCCGACGCTCAATCCCTGTCCCGGTACGGGTCGTACGGCTTCTCCCACTCGGATATCGCGCGAGGCGTCTGCCTCATCATGTACTCGATGTCACTGGCATACCGGTACGGCTTCGAGTCGGATTGCTGATACCTCGGCATTGGCGGGGATGGATCGCGGCGCTTGTATGTAGGTTCCTCCGGCTCGCTGCCAGATGGCTTCGACGAGTCAGACGCCTCTTGTAGCTGTCTGCGGAGCCCGGCCACCTCCTGCTCAAGCGCTGTCATCTTCGTTCGCAGCCCAAAGTTGGTGAGCATCGCGTCCCGCCGCGCCGCCTTCTCAATGGCAGACGTCCTTTCCTCCATCTTCTGTCGAAGCTGGGTTACGGCGTCACGGAGCTGCGAAAGCTCTATGGACAAGGAAGTCGTTGCGGAGCGAGGCGCCAGAATGTCCGGAAGCTGGGCCACCTCCTGCCGAAGCTGGGCCACCTCCTTACCGAGCTCGCGGTATCGACGGGCTCGCTCGCTCTCAACAAATGCATCGAACTCATCCGCATCTACAACTTCGCGCTCGACCGGCAGACTGAGGTCGTAGTTGAAGCGTTGATGCTCGGCCATTTCAACCACCTCCTGGGGTGACAGCGCCATGTCCAGCATGGGGCAAAAAGCCGGGATATGCGGATCACGCTAGTTGAGCAGGCCACGGCGACGCGGCGGGTTGATCGGTTCCGGCTCGTACACGGTCAGCAGGGCGGCTTCTGCCCAGTCGGGACGCGGGTGGCCTCTACACCAGGAGGCCGCCGCCGCGGCGGATGATCGGCTCCGGTTCGTACACGGCCAGGAGGACGGCTTCGGCGCGGTCTGGGCTCTTCATGCCGCGGGTGCGCATCGCCTTCTTGGACTCGATGACCGTGTGGCCGCCGCTGTTGTACTGGAGCTTCGGGGTGGTGAGCTGGATGGCGGCGTTGCGGTCGGTGCGCAGCCGGAGCCGGCCGGCTCCGGTGCCCGGGTCGGGCTGCAGGAGCGCGCGGGTGGCGAGCCACATTTCGTCGCGTTTCTTGAAGGGGCGCATGACGGCGCCCGGGTCGTCGTGGCCGGGGGACTCGGAGACCATGACGCCGACGATTTCGGCGCGGTGCCGGCCGTTCTCGGACCATGTCTTGAGCATGCCGACGGCGCCGTGGCCCAAGCCGTTTTGGTCGATCTTGACGCGGACGGGGGCGGTGGAGCCGAGGGCGTCGGCCAGGCGCTGTGCCTGCTCGATCTCCTCCAGGATGCGCTGGGCAACCTTGACCTGGTTGTCGTTCTCGGCGCCGCTGGAGTGGTGGCGGTGCTCGATGACGTCGCCGACGCAGCGGTAGATCGTGAACTCGTCGCCGCCGTCCGCGGCGACGTCCACGCCGAGGCGGACCCAGGCGCCGCGCTTGACGGTGTGGGTGGCGGTCTCGCCCTTCAGGCCGAGGTCGCACAGGCGAACGTAGCCGGGGCCGGTGGGGTCTTCGACCTGCTGGGCGTACTCGACCCACAGCGTCGGTATCGCCTTGCCGCCGCCGCCCTTGGGGAACTTGGCGTGGACCTTGGCGATCACGTACGGATGATCTTCCCCGTATTCGCGCAGGGTGCGGTCCACCCAGTCCTGATCCGGGAGGTGGATGGCGAGGGAGTGCTTGGGGACGCCGTCGGGACAGTCCCGGCAGTACGGGACGCGCTCACCGGTGATAGCGGGGGAGTCGAAGGTCGCGATCGGGATGGTGACGGTGGTCGGTTCCTCCGGGTCCTCGCCCTCTTCGCACAGCGTCTCGAACCATGACCGTGGATCGTCCATCGCCGGGTTGCCGATCGCGAGCATCTTCGCGTCGCCGGTGAGCAGGTTGTTTGTGCCCTGGCCGATGGTGCGTGCGATACCGCCGGCCTCGTCGACGATCATCAGGAGCTTGGGCGTGCCGTGGATGCCCTGCATGGCGGCCTCGTCGTTCTCCGGGGCGGAGAAGCCGTAGGCGACCAGGACTTCGTTGCCGTAGGCGTCGGGGATCTTCCACTGGGTGGTGTCGGCGCGGCCGGGGAGCCCTGCGCGGGCGATCACCTTCCTGATGTGGGGCCAGAGCTGGTTTCTGACCTGCCGGAATCGGGTCGCGGTGGTGACGATGACCATGGTCCCGGGCGGGTTTACTGCCCCAGCCCAGGCGGTCAATCTGCCCGAAATATAAGTTTTCCCAACCCCGAAGCCTGCGGGCACCGCGACGCGTTTGTAGTGCAGGACAGAGTCGACGATCTCCTTCTGCTTCGACCAGATCGTCTCGCCGAGAACGTCCTCGATGAACCCGGACGGGGTGTCGGCCCACAGGCCGAAGCGGCTGCCGGTGGCCCGTTCGACTTCGACGAGGAGGATGGGGAGTTCGGCGACGCTGACGTCGTCTTTGAGGGCCTGGCGGCGCAGCGCTACGGGAGCGCGCAGGAGGTCGTCGGCGAGGCGTGCGGCGAGGTTGGACTTCACCCCGGGCCGGCCGCGGACGGCGGCGGCCTGCGTCACGGCGGTGGGCCGGGACGGTCGGCGCGGGGCGGCGGTTCGCATGCGCGCACCGTGCAGGCCGGGAGGGGTTTGTGTCCTGGCCCGCACGGTGCGGGGGCGCCCGGTGGCGCTGTTGGGGCAGTCGGCCGGGCGGCCGGCGATGGCCGCTGCCGGTGCCCGGCTCTGAGGGGGGAGGGGAGCCGGGCACCGGGCGCGGGGTCTACCGCCGGAGCTTGGGTGTTCGCCGACCGGTTGGAGCGGACCGGTCGGCGAACAAGCTGGGCACCCGACGGGGGAGTGCGATCCCCCCTGAGCGTGTTGTCGAGTGCTTCACATCTGGGGAGACGTGCCAGGGGCCAGGAGTGTTACACCGCCCAGAACTTTTCTCGGTAGGGCTACTTGAGGTGTGTGCCGAGCAGGATCGCGCCCAGGAGGAGCGGCGCGAAGATGCCCAGCAGGTTGATGAACGTCATGACGGGCCCGTCGCCTCTGCGTCGCCGTGCCATGGTCAGGCCCGCCTCTGCACGGCGCGGATCTTCGCGCGGATCGAGTCGATGTGCAGGCCGGTCTCGTCGGCGATCTTCCGCATGTCCCAGCCGGGTTTGCCGTCGAGCTCGGCCGCGGTTTCGTTGCGGATGGCGGCCGCAGTGAGGTGGCGGGAGCGTGCGGCCGCGGCCTTGCGGGCGAGGTCGGGCAGGCGGTCGGCTGCGTCCTCGACGAAGTCGATGTCTGCGGCCTCCGCGGCGGCCTGCTTCTCCTCTTCTGCCGGCAGTCGTCCGGTCTTGCGGTCCAGGCCCAGGGCGACACGGCGGAGCTCGTCGAAGGCGTTGCGGGCGACGCCCATCGCCTTATCGACGGCTCGGGCCCGGGTGTAGAACTCCAGAGACAGGGCGCACCGGTCGCGTTCGCCGGCGACGACGACGTGTTCCGCGTCGGCGTCCCGGGCGATCCGGGAAGCCTCCTTCAGGCGCGTGGCCGCGTCCTTGATTTTGTCGAGCTCGGAGCGGACTTCAGTGACCGCGGTGTCCTTGATCTCCTTGAAGTCGAGGCGCTTGAGCTTGATGGTGTCGCCGGGGAAGAGGATGGCGCGGACGGCGCGGCGGCGCCCGATCAGGGCTTCGTGCTGGGTGGCGACCCTGGGCAGCTTGTCGGCTGCTTCCGGAATGAACGGCACGTCGGCGGCGCGGCCTAGGTCGGCCCAGTCCCGGGCGGGCGGGGCAGGCGTGGTGTCGTCGAGGCCGAGGGCGGAGCGGACGGTGCGCCGCTGGACGTCTCGGGTGCAGCCGGCAGCCTCGTGCACGGCGCGAGGGCGCTGATAGACGGCGAGGGACACCATCAGCCGGTCGCGTTCGGGGCGAACGATGGCGAGCTCGTCGAGGATCTGCCGGTAGATCTCGTGGGCGCGGCTGCGGCGCTCCTGCAGGGCGGGGATGGCGTCGAGCTCGGCCTTGAGGGTGTCGGCGGCGTCCTGGCGGATCTTCTCGAAGTCCGGGCGCTGCAGTTCTGGCGCGTCGGGTGCCACGGTGTTGGGCATCACGATCTCCTTGCCTGCTGTCCCAGTAGCCGCTGGCGGGCGGGCTGGAGTCGGAGGCTGGGGAAACCCCACGCCGTACATTTCGGCGAACCATACAGTACGGATGCCTGCGAGGCAACGGCGGCTCACCGCCAGCGCATCGAGAACGCCCTCCCGCCGACTCGTACGACGATGCCGCATCGCCGTGGCTGCCGCCTCGTCCCGGTAAGCAGCCAGCCGGATCGAGCGCCTCCGGCAGTCCACCACCAGGTGAAGCCCCACGCCCTTGGAGGCGGCTCGTCGATCCCGTTGGTCCCGCGGGGCCGCTTGTCGGCCCCGGCTGTCTCCTTCACCCGCGTCGGTGCGGGCTCGAGAAGTCGGGCCCGCCAGACCTTTGGGTTGATGTGGTTGGTGTTGATCTTGTTTCCCTTCTTCTAGTTCCTTTGCGGTCTGGGGGGTCTCGCGACTGCGGGTGGAGCGCGTCTTGCGTCTGCGGCTGTGCCGCAACTCCGGGGTGCTGCTCTACCGCAACTCCGGACTTGCGCTCTACCGCAACTCCGGCGCGACCTGCGGAAACGTGTGAACTTCAGGCAGTGCGGGCCGTGCTGTGACGGGGTGTGGCGGCTGCGGTGACGGGCGCTCGAACGCCGTCGGGGAACAGGACGTACTGGCGACCGTCCGGGTAGAGCACGGTCATCTCCGTCGGCAGCATCGGCCGGCGGACCTTCCACCCCTCGCTGTAGGACTCCCGGGGATGGTCCTCGAACCACATGTTGCAGTCGTGGCAGGCCGTGAGCAGGTTCTGCGGCCGGTTGATCCACTCTTCCCGGGCGCCGCCCATGCCCCTGTTCACCCGGTGGTGAATGGTGAGGTTCCGGCCGGATGCGCAGCGCACGCAGCGGTGCGCATCGCGGGCGAACACGAGGGCGCGAACGTCGTCGGTGGGGCCGGTACGACGGCGGGATGCCACGGCAGGTCTCCGTTCTACCCGCCGTGCCGGGCCCGAATGGGCCGTTGGGGTGCGCGGCGGGCGAGCGGGGACGATGCACTCGGGCCGCGGCTTACGTCGCCGCGTCCTCCTTGCCCTGGTCCTCGTAGGCGATGCGCAGAGAGTCGAGCAGGGTCGCGATGTCGGGGGCGTTCGTGTACTCGATGCTCAGGTTGGCCAGTCCGCCCGGCAGGACGGTGACCTCCCATTCGGCGGCGTTGGTGTCGTCGGTCCAGTAGTAGACGCCGGCGCCTGCCTGCTGGACGCCCTCTGCGGCGCCGTCGAACCAACTGGGGCCGAACACCTCGTCCAGGGCCTGGCCGGCGACGGCGTGCGGGACGTTCTCGAACTGCAGCGTGGCCTGCATGAAGTCGTCGATGCACACGTAGCCGGAGCCTTCACCGTTCTCTTCCTCCCACTGGAGGCGGGTGTCGCAGCATCCGGTGGGGCGCTGCAGGACCTCCAGGGGCGGGAATGCGATCTGCATCATGTCCGCCGCCGAGGTCTGCAGCTCCTCGAACTGCTGCTGCCAGTCCCTGATCGCTGTTTCCACATGAGGCTGCATGGGGTCCTCCGATCTGCTCGCCCCGCTGGTGCGAGGTGCGACCGGGGAGCGGGGCGGAGCCGGGAGAGGTTGCTGGCGGCCGCGGTCTTACGTCGCGCGGCGCCGCTGCGATGACCTTCGTCGTCAGCAGGGGACACAAGTCGTGTCGGCCGTCGACAGTGCGCGGCGTTCGGGGCGCAGCAGGGCGCCCCCGCCGTGAAGGAGCCGTCCGTGGCCCCGTACCAGCCCGCCGAGCCGACGCAGAGCCATCCGCTGAGTCTGGGCTTCACGATGACGTTGATCGCGTTCGCGGTGCACGTCCTCTTCGCTGCGGTCGGCGCCCCGCAGGATCACGGACTGGGCTACTGGGCGTTGGTCTCGTTGATCCAGTGGGCGACATTCACGCTGGCCGGGTACGGCAAGCCTGCGCTGTACCACTTCGTCGCGGTGCCGTTCCTGGCCACCTACTTCAGCCTGTGGGCGGCACTGCTGCCCGCGGCGGCGATCGTCCTCGTGCGGGTCTTGCACCGCGGCGCCTCCCTGCGGCGGACGCCCGTACACGGAGGCTTGTGGCCGACACTGCAGGCTTGGACGGGCTGGAGTCGCAGGTGACGGACAGCCAGGCTGACCTGCACGTGGTACCCGTACGGCAGCGCGACGCGAAGGCCTTTGTCGCAGCCTGGCATCGGCATCACCGGCCGCCCGCGGGCAGCGTGTTCTGCCTGGGCGCGGCAGACGATGCCGGCGTTCTTCACGCGGTCGCGATGGTTGGTCGTCCCGTTGCCCGCATGTTCGACGACGGGCAGACCCTCGAAGTCACCCGGACCGCGACCGACGGGGCTCGCAATGCCAACAGCCTGTTGTACGGGGCGGCCTGGCGTGCCGCGAAGGCCTTGGGCTATGCCCGGCTGGTCACGTACACGCAGGCCGGGGAGAGCGGCGCGAGTCTGCGTGGCGCAGGATGGCGGGTCATCGCGCAGCGGCCACCGCGGCGGGGCTGGAACTGCCCGAGTCGGCCCCGGACGTCCAATGGCAACGACCTGATCGCCCGAACGCTCTGGGAGGCGCCCGGCCCGCCGTGACGGGGCCCAGCGGTGGTGCGCGTCCACGAGGGAGGGGGCACGACGCCCCCTAGGACCAACGCGCCGACCGTGCCCGGGTCACCGATACCACTGCGCCCCGGGCCGGATGAGCTCCGGACCGGGGCGCGACGTGTGATGGGGGCTACGCCCCGCTGCCGTTGGACGTGCCGCCGGTGCCGCCCGGACACTCCGGATCGAAGATGTTGCACGACGTCGGGGACGGCTCGGGTGCCGTAGGCGATGGGGTCGGCTGGTTCGGGGTCGGCTCCGGGGCGGACGGCCGTGCGGAGGTCGGCGAGGTGCTCGGCTCCGGGGCGGTGGTGCCGTCACCGCCGCCGAAGACGGCGAACGCGGCGAGGATGGCGCCGATGACGAGCAGGGCGATACCGACGATCAGGCCGACGGTTCTGCGGGAGGGGGCGGGCTGGGCCATGGGGCAGGTTCCTTCCGGTGCGGTGCTGGGACCGGCGGAGCGTGCACGAGCTATGCGGCTTGTGGCGCGTGCTCACTTTCGGAAGCTCGGCGCCTTCACTGGCGGCGCGGCCGGGACCTTCCCCGCGGGGGCCTTCCCCGCGGCCGGCGGCTTCCCCGCGGCCGGCGGCTTCCCCGCGGCCGGCGGCTTCTTCGCTGACCCGTACGTGTCCCCATGGCCGGATACCGGCGGCACGCAGGTGCCGCTCCCCCCGCCCACGTCGGCCGTGCAGCTGCCCAGGGCCACCACGGTGATGACCATGAAGCTGATCAGGAGCGCGATGAGCGCGAAAGGAGCACGGCGCGAGACGGGCAGGTAGCGGTTCACCGGAAGGCCTTCCATCGGCGGAGTCAGTTCGCCGGATGCTGGAGGCCCCCACGCCTTGCGTCGCGTGCTGCCTACCCCGTAGGGGCACGGGATACTGTGCCGTGCCCCTCGCTACTGGGTCAGGCTGCCTGCACGCGTTCGGGATCTGGCGCGGCGCCCTTCGCGGCCTTGAGCTTCATGCGCGCCGTCACAGGATCCGGGCACTGCGCCCAATGCTTGTGGCAGGAGACGGCGGCCGCCGCTTCCCGCAGCTCCGCCCACAGCCGGTCGTACTCGGCCGCGTCAGCCGGCTCCCACCCCTCCGTGGCCGAGCGGCCGGGGTGCTGCCGCCCCCGCTCATCGATGGCCTCCCATCCCGGGTGGGGTTCCCGGGACCACGGCAGCCGGGCCTGATGGGCGTGGAGCTGGGCCTGCAGCGTGGCGAGGCGCAAATGTGCGGTGATCAGGTCCTTCGGGAACTTCAACGGGTCAAACGGCTCGGGCTCAGGCTGCGCGGGCTCATCGGCGGGGTTGGGGACGTCGGTCATGCGATCGAGCGTAATCGGCCATGCCGACAGCGCCCGCGTGTCACATGAGGGGCTGGTGTGGCCTGTCGTCGCAGTGCGTGTCGCCGGGGAAGCGCCCCCACCGATCGGGCCAGAGAACCTGCCAGACGGGCGGCTGCTCGCCGAGGAGCGCGCGCATGCCCGGGAAGTCGCTGGTGTCGCTCACAGGCCGCAGACGGACCGTGTAGCCGATCAGGACGTCGTCGAGTTCCAACCCGTCGAAGGGGTCGAGGAGATCGGTTACGAGCTGTGCGGCGGCGTTGTTCAGGACGCTGCAGGCGAGCTCGGCAGGCAGGGTGGTGCAGGCGAGTTCGTAGGCGCGGCCGGGCCGGGCGCCCAGGCCCATCGTGTACGCGAACGATGGCTTCTCGCCGTCGGCGTCGAAGATCCACCGCACCTCGTGGCTGTGGGCGGGAACGACGGTTCGGGCGTCTTCGGGGCGGGTGTCGGGTGTGATGCGGTCCATGGGGGCGTTCCTCGGGCCAGGGGGCGGGTCGGGGTCGGGTGCAAGACAGCCGGCCGTCGCGGCTACCGTCCACGGCTGGCCCGAGGGGGCCTACAGGAGACGCGGGTCGAAGAACGTGGCAGTGGTCATACGGGGTGCCTCCGGGCGCAGCTACAGGAGCGACTGTTCGTCGCCATGCGGGTAGAGCAGGTCACCGGGGAAGCGCCCCCACGCGTCCGGCAGGAGGATCTGCCAGAACGGGCAGGTGGGGGCGGGGCCGTTGTTGCTGAAGCGGCTGGCGTCCCGTACGCGGTGCAGGCGTACCGGGTCGCCGTTCACCACCTGGTCCAACTCCAGGTGCTCGGCGGGCTCCGAGAGGTCGCGCTGAAGCTGTTCGGCGGCGCGGCGGATGATGACCTGGGCGAGCGGGCCGACCACCCCGACGCAGGCCAGTTCGTAGGCTCGGCCGGGCCGCTGAGCCAGGCCGACGCTGTACGCGTAGAACGGCTCGTCGCCGTCCATGTCGTGGACGGCGACGACGATGAAGTCCGTCTCGGGCACGCGGGGGCGCTCGTCGACGTCGAGCGGGCTCATGCGGCTTGCCTCCGGTACTGGGCGGGGCGCGGGCGGGGAACGGACTGCAGGCGCCGGGCCTGGAGCGCGGTGAGCTGGCCGGCCGCCTGGTCGAGCCAGGACCGGAGCGCGGCGATGTCGCCGAGTCCGGCGACGGCGAGCGCCTGGCACGCCTCGTCGGTGGTGGCGATGCCGGGCAGGATCGTGGACTGTCCGGGTGCCGGGCGGGCCCCGGTGGCGGCGGCCAGGTCCCGCAGGAACCAGACGGGGCGGCCGTTCATGATCCGGGCGCGCACGGGGGCGTGTTGGTAGTGAAAGACGCGAGTGGCCGGGAACGGCGCGGAGGGCGCCGGGCGGGCCGGCGGCGGGCCTGGCTGGTTCGGCATGGGGTGCTCCTCGGGTGCTCTCACTGCGGAAGACGTGCCAGGCCGGTGATCCGCTACGCCCCGGTCGGGCCGGGGCGTAGCGGGACCGGGAGGCGTCAGTCCTGGGACCACTTGCTGGTGTGCTCGAACTTGCCGGTGATCAGGTCGACGATCAGGTGGTCGCCGTCGCTCGGGGGATTGGCCCGGGAGTAGTCGGCGAGCAGCGCCGTGTACCGCTCGTCCTTGGCCCGCCATTCGTCGTCCTGGTGGTGGTCTTCCGGCCACTCGTACGGCTCGACCGTGCCGTCCGTGCAGTGGAGGAAGATCTCTTCGTCGTGCCAGAACACACCGTTGTCGTAGGTCTGGGTGACGAACTCGACCTTCACCGCGTGCGGTGTGGCGTCGTCCGGGCCGCCGGGCTCGCACAGCCAGCGAAGCAGCTCCAGCAGTTCGGCTGTGCCGCGCCGGTCCCCTTCCCCCATGAACATGTTGGCGAGCATGTACAGCTGGTCCTGTGTCCAGTCGGCGACCATCGGCAGGATGCGGTTCGGGTCGGCGAAGAACTCGGCGTCCAGACGTTCGGCCGTGACCCTCCGCCCTGCGAGGGTGGCTACGTCGGCGAGGGTGACGGTGCTCCCGACGTTCAGGGCGGGCGCGGGGGCCGGGGAGGAGGCGGCGCTGCGGTTCACAGTGAAGCGCTGCGTTCCGACGTCGATCGGCTGCATGGGTGTCTCCAGGGTGTGTGTCAGGCTGGCCCGGGGCGGCCGCCCCGGGCCGGGCGGAAAAGGTCAGGCGGACGGGCGCAGGGCGATGCGCAGCGTGTCCCCGTCCTGCGGCTGCTCGAAGTCCCTGATCTCGATCAGGGCATCCGCGATGGCCGTGTGATCGAAGTCGACGTGGGGCAGCCGGTCGACGGGGACGTCACGGCGTTCCTCGCGCTCGGGGTCACCGTCGTAGTGGAAGGTCGGGCCGTACGTGCTCCAGGCCGGGCCGTCGTCGTAGTCGTGCGTGATGTGGAAGCTGACGGCGCTGGGGCGGGTGTGCTCCGGGTTGTCGTCGAACCACTCGGTGAGGGCGTCCCGCAGGTCGTCGAGCAGGTTCTTCGGGTACACGTACCGGCCGGGCGTGACGTCGTCGGGATGAGTGCGCGGTCCGTGCCCGTCCGCGTCGCCGTCTTCGACCTGGCGGCGGGCCATGTCGGCGGCCTCGTCGGCGGTCGCCGTGGTGAAGGTGGCGGCCCACCGGCCGAAGTGGTCTTCGTCGGTCTTCAGCTCGATGACTGCGTCGGCGTGCTCGCCGGGGAGGACTCCGGCGACGTACAGCTCGTCGCTGTGGTCGCAGCTCAGGCCGAGCACGGTGAAGACGTGCTGGCCAGCCGTGACGTCGACCTGGGACGCGGGGCCGCCGGTGTTGAGGCCGAGTCCTTCGAACATCTCGCCGACGGCCTTGACGAGGTCGCCGCCGTCCACCTCTCCGTCCGTGTCGTCGCCGCGCAGGTGGCACCAGGTGCGGAACAGGTCGGCGAGGGCGCGGCCGCTGGTGGAGATGGTCGGGTCGAAGGTGCGCATGGTCAGGGTCCTTTCTGGGGGCCGCGCCCCCGGGGTGCGGGGCGCGGCGGGGCGGGAGGTGGTCAGGCTTCGGTGCCGGTGAGGCGGTCGAGGATGGAGCGGGTGAAGTCCAGGCCGAGACGGCTCACGTACGCGTGCACGGGGGCGTGGTCGCGGGCGCGGGCCCGGTAGTCGGGCGTCTCGATCTGCCCGGTGGGGCCGACGTTCCGGCCGAAGGCGACGCAGTCGTGCGACATGAATTGGCGCATGTCGGCGTGCGGGAACTGGGCTGCCAGGCGGCGCGGTATCCCGCCGGTGATCTCGTTGCCGAGCACCTTGTACGAGCCGCGCGGAGGGACTGGAGTGACCAGCCGCAGAACCTTCTCCAGGTCTGCGAGCGTCCCGCCGAAGAACTCTCGCCCGCCGTACTGCAGTCCGAGCGTCGGGGCCGTCATATGCGACTCCAGACGGATCACAGCCGGGCCGCGCCGGAACGCGCGCACGGTGGTGCCGTTGTGGGTGCGCCACGTGTTCGTCGGGATGCCCCGGTCTGCGAAGTAGTCGTGTAAGCCGTCGAGGAATTCGCGGGCCGGCCGCGCCCCGTCGTCGGCGGGGGCGTGCTCGGTGTCGAGGTCGGGGAGGGCACTGCGCAGGATCTCGCGGGCGATCAACTCCGGGTCGGTGGCCGGGACGGCGAC
The DNA here is from genome assembly GCF_042746485.1 of Streptomyces sp. NPDC058751. Classification (NCBI taxonomy): domain Bacteria; kingdom Bacillati; phylum Actinomycetota; class Actinomycetes; order Kitasatosporales; family Streptomycetaceae; genus Streptomyces; species Streptomyces sp. NPDC058751. The sequence continues at coordinate 112,040 of NZ_JBHYPZ010000025.1, forward strand.
GATCGGGTACGTGGGGCCGCTGTCACGCCGGGCCCACGCGAGGGCGGTGTGCCCGGGGTGGAACGCGGCAATGACGGTGCGGGTGCCGTCGGTGATCCGGGCTGCCGGGGCGTCGGTCCAGCCGGTCCGGAACGCGGTGGCCTTCCACGGGGTGAGCAGGTTGGGCGCCGGGAGGAGTGCGGCGACTCGGCGAGCGGCGAGGGGCGTGCTGAGAACGGACGCGGTGGTCACGCGGGTGGTGCCTTCCTGGAAGGTGCGGGAGTGGAGTGGGCGCCGCGCCCCGGGCGGCTGACGCGGGGCGCGGCGGCGCGTCAAGCGAGGGCAGTGACGGCAATGTCGGCGGCCCGCGCGGGGGTGCCGAATACGGCGATGGACAGGCCCGCCGGAATGTCCGCCTCGGTGGTGTCGCCCGGGGTGATGAGCACGGTGTGGCTGATCAGCCGGTCGGCCCACTTGGCCGGGACGTCGTCGCCGGTGACGCGGAAGCGGACGGTGCGCCGGTACGGGTCGGCGCCGTCCGGCAGGGCGGGGAACAGGGCGTAGCGGGCCCGTCCGCCCTCGTCGAACAGGGGCAGGCAGGTGAACGACTTCAGGGCGATGTCCGCCCACTTGCGGCGGGAGTCGGGTACGGAGGCGATGAGCACGCTGTCGCTGTCGCGGACGATCAGTGCGCCGGTGAACCCGGCGGCGGTGAGGCTGGACAGGGCAGTGCGGGCAAGGGTGTCGATGACGCCGGACATGGGTGTCCCTCCGGTCGATGGGGTGTGGGGCGGCCGGCCGTTCCGGGCCGGGCGGGAGCGCCCCGGGAGTGGGGCGCTCCCGGGCGGGCGCTACTCGGCGCGCTCTTCGGCGTAGTGGTCCTCGGCGTCCCACACGGGGTACTCCCAGGCCCAGCCGTAGGCCGTGGCCAGGGCGAGCAGGTCACCAACGAGGAACACCAGGGCGCGGACGTCGTCGACGACGTACAGGGGGAAGCGGCCTTCCGTGCGGGCGTGGTGCAGCTCGATCACGTCGCCGGGCTGCATGCCGTGCGCGTCGGTGGCGTGGTGGAAGGCGTCGGCGAGTGCGTCGCTGACGGCGACGTGGACCATGGCGGCGGCCGTGGGGGAGTTGCGGCGGTCGTCTCGGTTGAGGCGCCCGACGGCCCGCAGGGCGGTGCGGCCCGCCTTCGCGGACGGCCGGGGGGCGCGGCCCGCGTCGCGGTGAGCGCGGTTCGCGGCGATGGCGGTGACGGTGCGGGTGCCGGGGTTGTCGGCAAGGGAGTCGGCAAGGCTTCCGGCAGCGGTGGCGTAGCGATGCGGGCCGGACTGTCCGATGAAGCCGTGGTTCCAGACGTCCCGAAGGGCGGCGCGCGCTTCCAGTTCGGCGGCAACGTGCTCGGCGTGGGTGACGACAGGGCTCATGGGGCGCTGCTCCGTGTGTCGTGGTCGTGAGGGTGGGGAGGGTGCGGGGCGGGAGCGGCTTGTGGCGCGCGCTCCCGCCCGGCGGCACGGGTCAGGCGGAGCGGGCGGGGACGTGCAGTACCAGTTCGTTGGAGCGCCACACATAGGCGTTCTTCGCGAGGGACACCCAGCCGTCACAGTCGATGTCGTGGCCGTCGACCAGGTAGGCGCGGTGGTAGAACTCGCCGTCGAGGACCTGCGTCGACGTCGGGTTCTCAATGCCCGCCTCGACGCTGGCCCAGGTGGGGGTCTCGGCGGCTCCCACGACCAGGTCTCCGTCGGACAGGTGCGCGGCGAAGGCGATCCGCACGGCGGCCGGGTCGGCGCTCTCGACGATGGGGCGGGGGTCGTCGCTGAGGATCACGGGGAAGAACTCGACGAGGGTGCTGCAACGCATGGGTGCGCTCCTTGTTGGTGTGTGGTGCTCGGCGATTCGCTGTGATCGCCTCACAAGGAAAACCATACAGCACGAACGGGCGGGAGTGGAACACCTCCCGGGCAACTTCCTTCACCCCCGCCCGTCCTGTCGCCCCGTCAGCACGTCGCGTTGCGGCCGGCCGTCTCCTCGCGTGCTCGCAACGGGCGTCCGCCCAGTCCCGGGTGGTTGGGGCGGGAGGAGTTAGAAAAGGCCGTCCTGGTCAACCGGGGCGGCCGGACGGCGCTCCGGTCCCCTGCGGTGGGGAACAGCCGTCTCGTCGCCGAACAGCGGCGCCGTGCCGAACTCGTCGGGCACGGCCGGGATGGCGGCCGGCCCGGCGGCGACGTCCAGGCGCAGCGTGGCGTTCTGGTCGAAGTCGCCTTTGGTCATGCGCGTCCAGTCGCGCCCGTGCTGCTCGCTCATGAGTGGATGGCTCCTCGGTGCGGGCCCGGGGCGCGGTGGCCCCGGGCGGGCTCTACAGGGGCAGGAGAGGGACGGTGAGGACGTCACCGGGCTCCGGGTGTTCGTCGGCGCCCTGGACCAACTCCACCAACTCGTCGTCGACGGTGGTTCCGGCAAAGTCGACGGTCTGCTCGACCCCGTCGGCGTACCGGATCGTCACGGTGGTCTCGTCCCACCACGGGCCGTCGGGGTGCTTGGTGGTGACGGTGAACGTCGCCGCGACGGCCGGCTGTCCGTCGCGGTCGTACAGGCCAGACTCCCGCAGATGCCAGCGCAGCGCGTCGGTGAGCGCGATGTACGCGCGGGCCTGCAACTCCCGGTCGATGTCCTCGCGCAGCTCCCACAGGGCGTGATCGGTGAGCGGGCGAAGGGCGTCGGCCGGGGTGAGGTACTGGGGGACGTCCGTGCCGGGCGGGTCCGGCAGACGGGATCGTGCGAGGCGCAGCGCGGCGCGGCTGAGGGCGGTCATGCGGGGTGTCTCCCTGGTGCGTGACGTACGAGCGGGCGCGCTGAGCATGGGAGGCCGGGCGGGCTTGCGTCCGCCCGGCGGGGCGGTCGGCTCAGTCCTCGGGCCCGATGAACTGGACTTCCGTCGCAACGGTTTCGCTGCCGGTCTCGTCGCCGTCTCCGAGGTAGCGCGCTTCAGCGTCCTCGGGGGATTCGGCCGTGAGGCGGAAGCTGATCGCTTCGGTCCGGTGGATCAGCACGGTGTACTGGCGCAGTGCCAACGGTGTACTGGCGCAGTGCCATGGGCGGTTCCTTTCAGGGGCCGGGGAGCGGGGGCGCTCTCCGGCGGGCGGTCAGGCGTAGAAGCGGCGGGCCCGCAGCACGCGGCCGGCGTACGGCACGGCCACGTCCTGGTGCTGCTCGCCGATGTGGCGCAGCGCGCCGTTCCGGGCCGCGTCGGGGGTGCGCTCGATGCCCCACCCCCGGCAGTCGTACGACATGCGCGGTCCCGCGTACGCGGCCACGGCCACCGGCACGCTGAAGACGTGCACGCCGCACGACCAGCCGTAGGGGTGCAACCGGTTCCAGCGGTGCCGGTAGGCCACGGCGACGGGGCCGGGCGCTCCGGGCTGCGTGAGCCACGCGTCGACGACGTGGCCGAGGTCCGGGTCGAGCACGTGCGGGGTGACCATCTGCCACGCCAGGGCCAGGGCGGGCCACTGTTCGGCTGGTAGCGGGCCGTCCGTGACGAGAGGGGTGACGGCGGGGAACTCGGGCCAGTCGGCGGGGGCGCCGATCGGGCGGGGGAGCAGCGCGGGCAGGGGCACGGCGGTGTCCTTCCGGGGGCCGGGGAGCGGCGGGCGCTCCCCGGCGGGCGGGCGGGTGTCAGGCGGCGGTGGGGAGTTGAGCGGCGGCACTCAGGTCGCGGGCGCGTTCGTCGGTGGGGCGTTTGGTCTCCCACACGACGTAGGCCGTCACCACGCCCGAGACGTGCCACATGTCGACGACCGTGCCCCGGACGGCCGGCCGGTGCGGTAGAGCCACCGTGTCGCCGTGCGCGAAGCCGTACGTCTTGCGGTCCTCCTCCACGAACTCGGCGTTGACGTGCCGGATGTGAGTGGCCGGGAGGGTGGTGGGCAGCCAATCGCCGTCGAACCGGACGGTCACGGTGCCGTCGTCGACGCCGATCACGGTCCCGTGGTGCGCGTAGCGGCGGGGCCTGGCCCAGCCGTACGGGAAGCGTTCGGCGATGCGCTCGACGCGGTCACCGGCCCCGTGGGTCTCCGGCGCCAGCCCCGCGGGGACGATGAGCACCAGGTCGTGAGGCGACCACTGGAACAGTTCGCCGTCGAGGCTGAGCACGTCCCAGCCCTGCGGGTGCCGGGCGGGCAGCGCGCGGTAGCAAAGTTCCCCGACGTGCCCTATGGGCATCCATCGGTCGCCGGGCTCTTTGCCGAAGTAGCCGACGACGAGATCACCGGCGCGTACGTCGTCGGCGCGGGCAACGCGAACAAGGCCCGGGTGGACGTCGTCGGGCAGAGGGCCAAGGGACTTGCCGCTGACGATGACGTCCCACAGGGGTAGGCCGACGGGGGGCACGATGGGGGCCAGGACGGTACTCACGATGTGGTTCCTCTCGAAGAGTGGTGGGGCGCGGCGGGGTGCCGCGCCCCGGGGGGACGCGGATCAGGGGCGCAGCCAGGTGGAGCCGGCCGGGACGTACGGCCGGGGCGGCTCCGCGCGCATGTTTTCCAGCGAGTACGGGACCAGTCCGAGGGGCTCGTCGTCGCCCAGCCACTGCACGGACGCGCCGAAGCGGTGCCGGATGGCGATGTGGCCCTTTCGGCCGTCGAGGGCGTAGAACACCGCTCCGCAACGCCATTGGGGGTACCTAGCGCTACCCCAGTCCGTGATGCGCACCCACCAGTCGGGGTGATCCTCCGCGAGCATCTGCGCCATGTGGGCGGCCACGACGGGTTCGGCCACTTCCTTGGTTTCAAGCTCCACGGTCCGACTGCCGTTCACCCCGCTGTAGCGGACGGTGAAGCGGGGGAAAACGTGGTCCCACTCGGACATGATCACGGGGGTCTCAAACCACACGGTGTCGTGGCCGGGCCGGTCCCAGTAGGTCTTGTAGACGCCGTTTTCGATCATGGTTGGGCCTTTCGCGGTTCGGGGCCCGGGGCGCGGCGGCAGGGGTACCGCGTCCCGGGGTGCGGGCAGGTCTGGTTTCGGGGTCAGCGGCGGACGGCGCCGAGAGAGGCGGCGAGCGCGAGGAAGGTGAAGGCGAGCAGGCCGGCCAGGACGGCGGCGGCCTTGACGCGGGCGATGATGCGGCGGGCGCGGGTGCGGTAGTGGGACATCACGGCTGACTCCTTCGCGGTGACGCGGGTGTGTGGTGTGGGGCGATTCGCTATGTTCGCCCCACACAGAAAACCATACAGTGCGAACGGCGTTGGGGGAAGAGAGGGGCGCAGCGAAGTGCCGCGCCCCTCATGGCCGGACAGCCGGTCAGTCCAACTCGTCGGCCGGGATGCCGTCGACGCTGACCAGTTCGGCGCCCTCCGCCTCACCGAGCGTGATGTGGCCGATCACGTGGCCGCCCCCGGTGCGGAACTCGACGTCGAAGTCCTCGAACTCGATCTCTCCCAGCGCATCGAGGGCCGCAGGAACGTCGGCGGCGTCGACGTGCACGGTGACGGTGCCGTCCAGGCGCAGCGCGAACCGGTGCCCGGCGGCCGGCCGCTCCGGCTCCCCGTGCGCGATGACGACCGCCTTCACGTCGTCGGTGAGCGCCGTGCACGACAAGCTGTCGGTGCTGAAAGCGAACATGTCGTCACTGCGCAGCGTGTAGTGGGGAAGCTCAGCGCCCCGCAACTCGACATGTCGGCCGAACAGCGGGGCCGCCTCCTTCTCGCTCAGGGCGACGCCCGTGCCGAGGTGCCACGCGTAGCCCTGGGCGTACTCGTCCACGGGGCCCGGGGTGCCGCGTTCGCCCGTGTCGCGCTGCACCGTGACGATGGCGTCCGGGTCGTGCGCCTCGGCGCGGGTGAGCCACGTGAGCATCGTGGCCACTTCTACCGAGTTGAAGCGCACGGCGGGGCCGTCGGCGAGTTCGCCGACGATGGCCATACGGGAGCCCTTGCTTGTGTTCAGGGCGATCGTCACGCGCGGGGTGGTCGCGTACGTCAAGTTGAACGCGGCGACGAACAGGAAGGCTGCAACGGTCTCGGGCGTAGCGGTGGCGGGCTCGGTGGGCATGGCGGGGCCTTTCGCGGTCTGGAGCGGGCGGGGCGCGGCGAAGGATGCCGCGCCCCGGGGGTTAGGGGCGTGCTGGCCGTTTCGTGGCCGGGCGGGGCCTACAGGTGGCCGACGGTGCGCAGCCGCTCGCACAGGTCGCGGGCCTGCGTGCGGGCGTCCTCCCACTCGTCGGCGAGCACGGGCAGCACGTAGTAGGTACGCGGGGCCTCCAGCCGGTGCCGGGAGTCCTCCCACTCGCCGACCTGGTTCCAGGCGTGCGCTTGAGCGCCCTTGCACGGCACGGAGTTCCGCCGGGCGGGGTCCAGGGGCGTGTCGGCGCAGCGCTCGCAGTCGCCGCTCTCCTGGTAGCCGTTGGCGCCATCGAAGCGGCCCCGGTCGTCCAGGACGGCGGCGACCCACCAGCGGCGCGCGTCCGGCTCGGGCGCCTCCACGACGGCATCCCGGGTGCGGGCGAAGTTGACGGCCAGTCCCATCGCGTAGGGCTTGAGGATGCCCCGGGCGTCCGTGTGGGACAGGGCGGCGACGGTGAGGGACTGCCGGAGCCCGCAGTGCGGGGCGTCCTCGTACCGGGCGTTGAGGACCAGGTAGCGCGAGCCCCCGTCGTGGAAGACGTCGCCGGGCTTCACGGCCAGGCGCTGAACGGTCATCGGGGCGGTACGGGAGTCGAGGACGGTCGACGTGAACTCGGCGCAGGTGGCGGCCATGGGAAGTCTCCGTTCGTGCGTGCGGTGAAGGGTGAGGGCCGGGCGGGCGGCGGGGGGGGGGGGGGAGGCCGGCCCGCCCGGCGGCCTAGGGGCCGGACGGCCGCGTCCCGAGGGAGGGGGCGGGCGCGACCGTCCGGCCGGACCGTGGGGCGTAGCGGTGGCTTGTGGCTACGCGGCGGGGGTGTAGAGGCCCTGCACGAACGGGGCGGTGCGCTTGTACGAGGCGCACCCGGCGATCAGGGCGGGGTCGGTGATCCGGTAGGCGAACACCTTGATCCAGCGGCCTTCGGGGTAGCCCTTGCACGGCTTGGTGCGCTTGCGGGTCGTGCGCGGGTTGAGGCCGAAGTTGGCGGCCCGGTACGCGTTCACGATGTGCTTTCCGGCCCAAGAGCCGTAGCGGTCGATGTCCGTCTCCTCCATGCCGAGCACGGTCAGGTAGTCGCTCACCTTCACGCGCTGCGTCATGTCGCGGTGCGCCCGGTTCGCGCGGCGCCGGTCGCGGAGGACGGCGGCGGGGCGGCGGGGGCGGTGCGTACGGGCCTTGGGCATTCGAATGCTCCCTGATGTGTGTGGGCAAGGGGAGCGTTCGCTGTGTCGCTTCCCTTGCGGTGTGCCACCACCGTATCACGCGATACGGAAAACCGTACAGTGCGAATGTCGCGAGATTCGGTCACCGTCGAATCCCGGAAGGGGGGTTGACAGGGCGGGGCATCCGCACTGTACGTTTCTCGTGTTCCAGCCGAACGGCGGAACGCAACGGCCCGGCATGCACACAGCGAGGCAGCCGGCCACCACACACCAGGGAGCAACCCATGACCGATACGGTCGCCACCCCGCTGCGTCTGCACCACGTCATCGCCATCGCGGGCACCACCAGCGTCATCCCCGCCGTCGTCCGCGTCCCCGACCACCCCGTGACCGGACCGCACGCCATAGAGACGCTGCGCCAGCAGGCGGCCCGTCGCGGTGGCTTCCTCACCACGGTCTACGCCCCCGACACCGCTTCCGCCCGGAAGTCCGTACGGACCCACGCGAACGCCGCGTACGCCGCCTTGAACAGCAAGGCCATCGACATCCCCAAGACGAACAAGTTGCGCGCCGTGGTCTTCAGCGCGACGTCGTTCGACACCGGCGAACTCGACGTGCGCACGATCATCGACGAGCCGACGTGCATGCACGGCACCCGCACCTTCATGGACTACCTGAAGTTCCTGGGACTCGACCGGTACGTCATCGAGGCCCCGACGGACGCCGCCGCGCTCTCCGCCGCGTGGGAGCTGTTCATGGACGACGTCTACACCGACGACGTTTACGCCGTACACGCCACCGTCTGACGGCTCCCACACCCCGGCCGCCCCACACTCCCCTGGCGGGGCGGCCGGCCCACCGCGCGCCCTTACCCGCGCCCGCGCGTGAACCTGCGCAAGTCGCGCAACAACCCGTCGTTTCCGCCCGTTTTGCATGCCTCTCTTGGAGTCCAGTCGTGACCTTCACGTCTCGCCCGTCCGACCCCGCCTCTGATCTTCCGCCCACCACAGCGCTGGAGGTGTTCCGCCCGTTCCTCCGAGACAGGGCGGTAGCCAACCCGCACGGTCCCGCACTCCCCGGCGCCCATCCGGGCCCGTTCACGCCGACGGCGTACGAGGTGCTGCACGGCGGGGAAATGGAACAGATGGCATGGAGTGCGCTCCTCCTGCACTTCGGTGACATGGTCGAGATGCGCACCCTGTCCCAGGGCGGGGAGATGCCTTTCCGGCAGCCGGGCGTGGCCTACGACGTCCAGGACGGGCGCCACAAGGGCCGCGTCGTCGGGTTCTGGGAGGAAGGCGCCGACCGTCCGGTCTTCCAGCTGCGCACGTCTTCGCTGGAAAAGCCGGTGACGCGCCGGATCATTCGCACCGTTCAGCTCTTGGGCGGCGACTTCAATCCGCGCCCGCTGCACGTACCGGGCTTTCCCTCCCCCCGCTCTGCGGGATGGGCGCGTGATGAGCGCCTGTACCGGCCGGAGCGCAGTGCGGTGTTCCGCAAAGACGCTGAGGGCCTGTACCGCGTCTACACGCGTCTCCTGACGGCCGCTGAGTTGGCGGTGGTCCTGGAGTCGGCCGCGCCCACCGTCCGCAAGTACCAGGCGCTCCGACGTTTCCACATCGAGCGGGCGATCGAGCAGCACCGCGAGCGCGTGGAGCGGATGGCCCGTCCCCGTCGCCCTTGATCTCCGGTACCGCTCCCCGGCCGTGACGGTTCGCGCACCGGCCGGGGAGCGGGCCAGCCACCCCTTCCCACCCATCACTCGTACGTCTTCGCCCTGGAGGGTACGCATGCCCACGTCCACCCCGACCGCCATCCACCTCGTCCGTGATGCCGAAGCCGTCCTCACCGCCGCCGGGCTCCCCGTCATCGACAACGCCATGACATCCCTCACGGGCGTGACCGTGTATCCGGCGAAGTACCGGGCCGACGCCGTCCGTGTCGTCCCCGTCGTACACGGGCAGGAGCGGCGCCCCGGTGACCGGCCGGAGTTCAACGAGCAGCGCGCGGAGTGGGGCCGCCTCATAACGACCGCTCGGGACGCGCTCGTCGCCGCCGGGTGGGAGCGGCGGGGGGAGGGCCCGATGGGCGGGGAGTTCATCGCGCACACCCCCGTCGTGCGAATGGCGCGCACCGTCCTGTCGGCCGCCGGCATTCCGCTGCTGCCGCAGGGCTACCCGGACGGTCGCGGGGTCCACGTGCACCCGACCGACGGCAAGCACCGCAGTGCGCGCATCGTCGTCCACGCGGGAGGCCACCGGTGCAAGCCGTACAAGCCGCAGGAGAAGGGCGCGGAGGAGTGGCGCGCGCTCATGCGGCAATGCCTCGACGTCATGGACGCGGCTGGCTGGACGCTCGACCACACCGTCATCCACGACGACGCGCAGTTCAGCGCTCCCCATGATGTTTTCGTCCCGGAGCGGCCGGCCGTTCCCGTCGTGCTTGGGTGCGACCCGGAAGCCGACGAGTTCGTCCAGCACGTGGCGAAGATCCTGCGGGAGCGCGGCTATGTCCCCAGCGCGGCGCTCCAAGGCCAGCAAGAGAAAGCGTGGGGGTTCTCCGTGCTGGCGCCGACCCTCGCGTCCGACCACGTGATGGTGACCTATGCCCACAACCAGCCGGGCCCGGCGGACGTGGTCGCCCCGCGTAACCCGGAGGAGCGCCGCCAGTTCTTCGCCGTGCTCGGCGCGTTCGAGCGGACGCTGACCCGTCACGGGTTGACCATCACCAACACCGAGCGGGGGCGGACGGTGGTGTGGGTGCAGCGCCCGGAGCGCAGCATTCGGGCCCGCATCGTGCTCGCCGACGACTCCGGGTTCGCGTGGCTGCCCGAACTGGCCAAGTCGTACCAGGTGGAGACGCGTGCGTCGCTCACCGAGGAGTGGCAGCAGCAGGGTTCCGAAGAGCAGGAGCAACTGCTGTGGGCCGTCGAGTACCTGCTGCGCAAGGGGCTCGCGACGGCGGAGGCGGAGGGCGGAACCATCTACGTCACCGCGACCGGCGAACCGCTCACCGCGGACTTCTGGCCGTACTCCCGGTACGTGCCGCTCGTCGAGTCCTGATCCAAGCCGCGGGGGCCGTCATGCTGGCCGGCCCCCGCCGCGCCCGGCCGTTCGCCGCCTCCGCACTCGTCCGTGCCGCCCGTCTGTCACGGCCGTGTGCAGGGCCTGCGACCGCAGTGCCTTGACCAACAACTGACCGTGGAGGTCATCCGTGTCCATGAAGCAGTCCACCCCCGACGAGCGCCCCGCCACGAAGGCCGACATCAAGGCCATTCTGCAGATACTCACTGTCCAGGGCATCGGATCTGCTCTCATCTCGGCCAGCATCTTCGTGCTCATCTACCTGCGCTGACGTCTACCCACGCACGTGCGGGGGTCAGCGCTTCCGGCTGGCCCCCGCAGGCCGCCCAGCCCCCTGAACGATCCTGGAGTCATCCTGATGAGCCACACCCGTCGCTCCCTCCCGAACTCTGCGCTATGGCGAGAGTTCACGCCGGACGACCGTGACACGCTGCGTTCCCCCGCGTACCTCGTGGTCGCGCGTGGTCGAGAGCCCCGCCAGGCCGGGGTCATGTCGCGCGCCGCCGTGCTCGCCACCACCGGGCACTACGCGTTCGCCCTCGGAGGTGAGGCGGTCTACGACGAGGAGACCGACACGCTGTATCGGCGCGCGCCGGGGCGGCTGAGCGACACCTTCGAGCACACCCCGACACCGCTCCCCGTCCGGGAGGCCGCGTGCACGACGTGCGGCATGTGGGCGCGCGAGCACCGGTGGCCGCTGAGGATGTCGTGCCGGAACTACCGGCACCCGGCCGTCGCGAAGGCCGTTGCTGCACTGTCTGGGGCGTTCCCTGAGCACGTGGAGGGCGAACGGGACGGGTGGCGGGTCATCTACCGCAACGACGTTCCGGCCGTGGTGTGGGATCTGGCCGTGAAGATCGCCGCCGACACCCCGCAGCAGGAGGCCAAGCGGCACGAGCTGGGGGCGGCTCTTGCGGCGGCCGGCATCGCGGTGACGTTCCCGTCGGACATGTTCATGGTGTTCTTCGCCGAGCGGCCCGCGGATTGGTCCGGCCCGCGCTACTCCGTGGTCGGGCAGGACTCCGCCATCGGTGCTCTGTTCGGCGGTTCGCAGTTGGTGATGGACGGGGTCACGGGCGTGCACGTCCTCGGGGTGCAGACCCCTGCTGAGGCAGGGCGGCTGTGTGCACGACTCAACGAGGTGTATGAGGAGCAGAGGGCGCGCATTGCCGCCGGTGACGGGGAGGCCGGCGCGGTGATGCGGGTCGACTTGGCCGAGCCCGCGTAGCGGTCCGCTCGACGTCCAGGCGCCCTGGACTCCCGACCGTTCGCACTGTATGGTTTTCCTTGTGGGGCGATCACAGCGAATCGCCCCACACCCCACACGCTTGGAGGAGCATCACCATGCCCGCAGCACCCGCCACGACGGTCCGTAAGCCGTCCGCCGCCTACGCGTCCCGGCTGCTCAGCAACTACCCCGACTTGGGTATCACCCGCGCGCTCAACACCCATTCCGTCGGCTACGTCGTCAAGGGCGTGACCAAGGAGCAGGAGCAGCACGGCGGCCCGGTCACCGTGCGCTGGAACCAGCCGGACCGCGATCCGGCCGAGGCCCGGCTGATCGCCCACGGGCGACAGACGCTCATGCGGCAACTGCTTGAAGACTCCGGCCTCGCGGTCACCGTGCACCACGGCGGCTACCTCGTCCTGCTCGACCCGGAGGAGGTCGACGCGCACCGGGAGGCGGAGCAGGCGGCCGGCACACTGCTCGGGGACGGCGCGGAGTTCTGGCGGGAGGAGTCGGGCGCGTTGCTCGGCGACGATGTCCCCGTGACGACCGTGCCGCGTACCGCCGCTGTGGCGGAGGTGGCGTTGGCGCTGCGCACTGGCGGCGCCCCGTACGAGCAACTCGGCACCGTGTTCATGGACGGCGACATCACCGTGACGCTCACGCCTGTCCCCGACGACGAGCGGGAGGAGCGGCCGGAGTCCCCGTTGGGAGTGGCCCTGCGCGTCTTCCGGCAGTCGGGCGAAACGGTGCTCGACGACCAGGACGCGCAGAAGGGCACCGGTGTGTGGGTGCGTGCGTCCCTGGTGCCCGGTGAGGTCCTGGTACTGCGCAAGGACGACGGCATGCGCGCGGCAGGCTTCGGCCCGGCCGCGCGCCGCTGGGAGCGCTGCATGGAGTTCTACCGACGCCTCTTGGAAGACGCCGGGTGGGCCATGACCGGGCGGGGCGATCTCGGTTGGAGCTTCCACCGGCCGACGGCCGACGACGCACTGACCCGTGCGGAGAAGGTGTTGGGTGCCCTGTGGCCGCACCACAAGCTCGGGGAGCGGTCCGGCTGGGTCACCTTCCGTCACGAGGGCGAGCACTGGCAGGTGCGTTGGCGCAGTGAGCACGATGACGCCGAACGGTGTGAGACCGCCGAGGTGGCCATGCTGCCGTACCTCGCGGATGTGCTGCGCCGGGTCGGGCTGTCGACGACGATGCCTGACGAGCTCCCTCACCTGCACGACGCGCCGCCCTATCCGCCCAGCGTGTACTTCGCGGAGCCGCCGGCCGACCGCTCGAAGCCGCGGTACCAGACCGGTTGGCTTCGGGAGGGGTGGACGATGGACACCCACACCGGATCCTTCCGGCGCAAGGCGGCCACCGATGAGCACGCCGAACGACTCGCCCTCTTCGACAACCAGGACGAGGAGACGAACCGTCGGCTCGGTCGCGCCAGCCACGGCCTGCCCGGTCTGGTGTCGGATTTGGCCGAGGTCCCGGAGTTCCGCATGGTCGCGGCCGAGCTCGCGGCGGCCGGATTCATGCCCGCGCGCCGGTGGGAGGACCGTGGGCGCCCCCAAGACGGGTTCTCGATGTGCCTGGAGGACAAGGGGCTTGAGGTCAACCACCTGAGCACGCAACCGGACGGCATGCACCGAATCACCCGGCCCGAAGATGAGGAGCAGGCCGACGAGTTCGTGGCGTTCCTGCTCGGCTACACCGAGGCGCTGGACGCTCCGGGGCGGATCGTGACGCTGAAGTCGGATCACGTCGTCGTGTTCGGGGCCGAGGAGCGCCGCCGGAAGCCGCAGATCCCGGCCGGTCAGCTCTTCGACGCGGCCGTGACGTACCGGGTTGACCACGGGGCACCGCGCACGGCTGTGTTCGCGCTCTCGTCGTGGAAGGTCGACCCGTACGGGGACGGCGAGCCGCAGCGGCACCGGGTGGCCGAGTCGGTGGCGGCCGGCCGCGACGTCGCCCGCATCATCATCGACGACGTGCACCCGTTCGCGGAGCGCGGGACGCGACGGCACCGAGCACAGATGGCAGCCGCCGAGATGCTGGCGCGGGTGCTGGGGCCGGGCGCGGTGTGGTGCGTCGAGATCGATTGGCTTGCCGCAGCACACCCGGAGGTGCCGCGTACGCCGGAGGAGGAAGGCGTGTTGCTGCTCTCTGTGCCGGACAACGCCCCGGCGGGAAGCGTCGAGCGGATCCGGGGCGCGGCGGAAGAGCGGGGCTGGTCGTCGGCTGTGCTGTCGCCGTCGGTGGCGTGGGTGCAGGTGCCGGCGGGGGGTGAGGCGATGGCGTAGCCGGTGAGTGCGGGGCGGGTGCGAAGTGTGGCGCACCCGCCCTTTTCGCATGTCTGGGACGGGAGTTGGTTGGCGAGACCCTATGGACTCAGAGCCGTTCGATCTGTATCATTTTCCATGTGAGGCGAACACAGCGAATCGCCCCGCACCCACACTGACTAGGGAGTTTCCTTGTCTTTCACCGCCACGCGCCGTGACATGTTCGCCGAGATGGTGACCGGAGCGGCCAAGCTGCTGCCCGACTGGAAGACCTACCCGGACCTCGACGGCGATCCCGCGGCCCTGTTCTCCGACGAGATCGGCCGCGACGTCGACATCCGCATGGAGCCGGGCGGCAGCATGACCGTCACCAACTGGCTTCCCGACGGCACCCAGCAGCAGGAGCCGGTGCGGGACCCGTCCCCGGACGGGCTCGTTGCCGCGATCCACCGGGCCGCGAAGGCATACGACGACGCCGACCCCGCCCGCGCGTTCCTGAACCAGGCGCTGGCAGTCGTCGCCGAACCGCGCACCGTGGAGTGGAGCCACCGGTCGGTACGGGTCGAATGGCAGATCGGGAGCGGGTACGCCTCCCTGTCGATCGGCCGCGCGGCCAACGGGCAGCACGTGCGCGCCCTGGTCCACCTCAACTTCCGGAACCTGTTGGTGGAGAACGCCACGCCGATCGTGGTCACCGCGACGGCCGACTATCCCACCGGGGAGGCGGAGGGCGCCGGTAGGGCCGCCCAGCCGCTCATCAAGGCCGCGCCCGCGCTGTGGCTGTCCAACGTCCTGGAGGACGAGGAGACGGGCGGCGTCGACCGCGCCGAGCTGACCGTCGACGACGTGCACGTCACCGTGATCACCGGCCGCCACGGACGCCCCGCCACCGTTGACGTCGACGTGACGACCTGGGTCGGTCTCGACCGGATCGTCACCATCCTCGCCGCCGCGCCCCGCCCGTAGCCGTTCCGCCGGGCGCGGCGCCGACGGTCGCGCCCGGCCCTTCCGAGAGGCCCCCATGCCCTCCCTGACCATCCCGACCACGGCCACAGCCGCCGAGGTCGCCACTGCGGCTCTTGCCGAGTGGGGCATCACCCCCCAACTCGCCGACGAATCCCTCATCGGTGGCCACCGAAACACCTGGCTCGTCATCAGCTCCGACCAGACCACCAACGGTGTCCCGGACCAGTCCTGCCCGTACGTCGCGCTCTACGTCTACACGGACGAGCACGACGAAGTGTGGGTGCACCGGCCCATCGTCAGCCCCTTCGACTGCTGGCACGTCGTGGTCGGCAACGGCACCGACCGCGAACAGCTCGACTTCACCGCGCGCGCGCCCGAGATCGACCGGGTCGCCGAGCGCATCGCCGACTGGCTCACCGCGCCGCGGTCCTGACCCCGTTCCGCCGGCGGGGCCGCGACGCTACGCCGCCCCGCCGCGCACCATCCCGCCCCCTCCAGCCACAAGGAGCAATCAGCCATGTCCAACCGCGCCCGCGCCGCTTCCTTGATCGCCACCGCCATGGACGTCGCCTACGCCGGGGACGACGAGATGAGCATCAGCGTGCACAACACGAACGGCTCCGTCTTCACCATCGTCGGCCGCACCAGCAGCGAGCCCCGCCACGCCGAAGATGTCCCCGAGAACGACCCGATCGACTTCGAGCCGAAGGACCTGGCAGCACTGCTCAGCTACCTGGCCAGCCTGCTCGTCACGCCGATGCCGAAGGGCGCCGTCTCCGTGCGCGTGCCCGACCCCGAGAAGGGCGGTCACCTCGTGTGGGTGTGGAGCCTGGCCACCTTCGCTCCTCTCCGCGCCTCGGAGGCCGAGAAGACGTTCCCGGGCGTGGACGTCCCGAGCAGCGTCAGCGCTTACGGCCACATCAGCGACCGCGAGCGCATCACCCCGACCGTGCCGCTCACGCCGCTCACGGACCGCACCCACGTCCAGCTCGCCCACAGCTGACCCGCCCGTGCGGCCAGCCGGGACGCACCGTCCCGGCTGGCCCGCCGCCCACGAATCCAGGAGCACACACCCATGACCACCACAGCCACCCGCCCGACCCCCGTTACCGCCAAGGCCGTCAAGAAGCCCACGCCCTACCAGCGCCGGAAAATGTTCGAGGCGCTGACCGCCGAACACTTTTGCCTGCCTCGCGGCGTCAACGGCCGTTCGCTGGAAGTCATGTTCAACGAGGGGTGGATCACCGAGCACGCCGCAGACGGCCGCCTGGCTGGCCCCACCTGCCGCGCCAGATACGGGGGCTTCACCCACTTCCGTCTGACGCTCAAGGGCCGCATGGCGCTTCTGACGCCGTCGAAGCTCCTGGTGATGGAGTCCGCCGACGAGCACGGCCGCATCACACTGACGGCGCTCTGGCTCACCTTGGGCGCCCTGGAGGTTGATGGCCTGGTAGCCCACTTCACCGACCACGGACAGCAGGTCAAAGGCACCGGCACGCCGTACATCACCAACCTGGGCCGCCACCTCATGGGCGGCCACCCCGTCGACGAGACTCCGGCCGCCGACAGCCTGATCGCCGCACTCGCCGAGTGGGGCATCCCGGCCGCCGTCGAGGCCCAGGAGAACGGGAACACCGCCGTCGTCTACAAGGTCGGCTCCGTCCGCGGCGACTTCTACCGGGTACTGCCCGGCAACCGTCGCTCGGTGACGCACCCCGCATGGATGCACAACTCCGCTTGGTACGGCTTCGTCGACAACGGCGGCAACTACGGGGAACTGCACGTGCCCGAGGGCATCGGCCTGGCCAAGGAGAGCGCGTTTGTCGCGGAGGCCTTCGCCGAGTACCTGACTGGCCCCACCGCCTGACACCGCCCGCGCGGCCGGCCGGGGCTCACCGTCCCGGCTGGCCCGCCTTAGCTCAAGGAGCAGCCCGTCATGAAGTCTTCGCAATTCGGAGCACCCATCGATCTCAGTGACCTGCCGAACTTCAAGCAGGTAGACATACGGCCGCGCCGCGCTGTGTTCGTGGGCCGCGTCTCCACCAAGGACAACCAGAACCCCGCGTCTTCCATCCCGCGACAGGTCGTCCTCGCCTCCGAACGTCTTGAGACGGACGAGGAATTCGTCGCGTACTTCTGGGATGTCGAGTCCGGGATGCTCCCCCCAGAGCTGCGGGGCCTCGGGCCACAGGAGATGTACGACGCGCTTGCCGTCCCGACCTCCCGGGACGGCGGGCTCCAGGACCTCGTGGATCGGGCGGAGCAACTGGGGATCACGCATGTCCTCGCCGAGCGCTCCGACCGCGTGGCCCGCGCCATGCTGACCAGCCTCACCGTGGAACACGAGTTGGAACGGGTCGGGGTGGAAGTGGTGTACGCCAACGAGCCGGTCGGAGGGACCGAGTCGGGGAGACTACGCACCCGCCGGTACAGCCAGGTCGACGCGGAGGTCTACCGGGCGACGCTGATGGAGATGTCGATGGGCGGGCAGATCCAGCACGCCATCAACGGCTGGAACCACGGCTACCCGCCCTACCCCTACATCGCGGTGATCGACGAGAACGCCCCGGCGCAGGACAGAGGACGGTTCGGCGTGGCGCGGCCGAAGAAGAAGCTCGCCCCACACCCCGACTCACGGCGATTCGACGCGGCCAGAGAGCTGTGCCGCTTGCGCCGGGAGGAACACCTGAAGGCCGCGGACATCATCGCCATCCTGTCCGCGGAACCCGGCCGGTACCCGGTCAAAGGCCGCTGGACCCACGGCCTGGTCGAGGGATTGATCGCGAACCCGAAGCTGACCGGACATCAGGTCTACAACCGGAAGGCGTCCCGGACCGGCCGCGCCGGCTTCTCCACCCTGAACCCGGTCTCGAAGTGGGTGTGGTCGCCGAGGACCGTGCACGAGCCGGTGGTCAGCCTGCAGGAGTGGAAGCAGGCCCAGGAGATTACCGCAGGGCTGCGCGCCGGAGCGGAGAAAGGCGGCTCGCTGCTGCGGATCCGGGCGGCTGCCCGCCGGCTGGGGCTCACCGTCACCGTGATCACCAGCAGCGGAACGCACACGCTGTATCGGATCGGAGACCGACAGGTGACCTTGCCTATCCCCGTCCCGGACACAGTCGCGCAGCAGGTCATCGAGGATATGGAGAGTGCGACGTGAGCGAGGTCATCGAGTGCCGGGCCGACAGACGTGGCCGGACCTGGGTAGTACACGTGCCCGAGTACGGGGTGTATGGGCACGGGCGGACGCTGAAGGCGGCACGCGAGAACACTGAGCAGGGGCTCGCGCTCGTCGGCGTGGCCGCAAAGGTCACCATCACCCCGGTAACGCCGGAGCTCGAGAAACTGCGGTCTGCCGAGGAGACCTACGCGGCTGCTCTGAGCGAGGCGGTTGTCTCGCTTGCTCTACGACGAACAGCGCTGCGCGACATTGCCCTGGCGACTCGAACGCCGACCACACAGGTGAAGCTGCTCCTTGCAGAGAATGCGAAGCTGCTGGACGACAGGCAGGGTCCGCAGCCGAATGAGGAGCCCGCACCTGCCCCGCTCGACACCTGAGCCCTGCTGCTACGTAACGTGTCGACGCTGCTCGATGTTCAGCGCGAGGTAGTGAGGGGCCCCAGGTGATCCTGGAGCCCCTCTTCTGTACGGGCCCGCCCTGCCCCACCCCCGTGGAGGCTGGACGGGCCCGGGTCATCGACCGAATGTGCGGCGCTGCTCTGCATGGACGGCGAGAGCCTCGTCGAGGGCGGCCCGGCTGTAGTCAGGCCACCATCGGTCGTCGAAGTGCAAGGTGCTGTCGGTGGCCTGCCACAGCAGGAACCCCGACAGGCGGCGCTCGCCGCTCGTGCGGACGATCAGGTCCGGATCGGGCAGGCCGGCGGTCGCCAAGTAGCGCTCGATCGGCAGCTCGACCGCCGGGTCGTAGTCCGATGAGGTCGCGGCCCGGCGGGCGGCGTGCCGGATCTCGTTGTGGCCGTCGTATCCGATCCCGAGGCACACGGCCATGCCCGGCCGGGCGGCAGTGCTGGCCTCCGCGTAGTCGAGTGCCGAGAGCAGCTCGTCCGCGACCTGCCCGTGAAGGAGCTGGGTACGCAGGACACGGACCGGGCCGGTGGACTCGTCGGCAACCTCCCGCAGCAGGTCGGCGATGACCGCCTCCAAGACGTCGACCTCCGCGCGGTCGCGCTGAAAGTTCCGTTCGGACATGAGGAAGATGCTGGCCGCTTCGAGTTCGAGCTCCCGGCAGTGGTCGAGGACTTGACGGACGGCCAGGGCGCCGTTCCGGAAGCCGGATTCGGTGCTCGCTCGTCGAGCGGCGGCCCACCGGCGGTTGCCGTCGGCGATGAAGGCGATGTGCCGCGCCGGCGCGGTCTGGGTGGGGGCATCAGTGGCTGTCCTCATGCCGGGCGGTTGTAGTGGCTGCGGGCTCTAGTGTCGCGGCTTCAAGATCGCCGCCGAAGGTGCTCAGTCCGCCCGGGGCCGCGAAGTAGCCGCGCAGGCCTGCGGCGGAGTAGTCCATGATCGGTGCGGGGAGCTTCGTGGCGGGGAACCAGCGCAGGGCTGTGCACTTCTCGGGTTCGCGGTTGGTCAGCGTGCCGGACCAGGTGCGTACCTCGAAGAACACCCCGATGTGGTCGACGTCGTGCCGGCCGTGGACGGTATGCCCGACGGTGAGGTCTGCCGGGTCGATGGTGACGCCGAGTTCCTCGTACGCTTCGCGGACGGCGGCGGCCGGCAGGGACTCCCCTGGGTTCACCTTCCCGCAGGGAAGGGCCCATTCGCCGCTGCCGTAGGCGTCGCCCGCGCGGAGGGCACACAGGATCTCGTCGCCGTTTCGCAGGATGAGGTGGACGTCCAGGACGGCGGTTGCGGTGGTCATGCGGTGGCCGTTTCCCGGTCGGTGACGAGTTCCCGGGTGGCGGGGCCCGCGGTGCGGTAGTGCGCGGCGACCTGCTGGAGCCAGGGCACTTCGCTGTCGTAGTCGCCACCGGAGGCGGAGGTGAATTCAGCCTGCGTCGAGCGGGGCGAGTCACCGCGCGTCTTGTGCGTGAGGGCGGTGCTCGTCCAGTACGCCTCGGCTGCGGCGGCAGTCTCCTCGGCGGTGGCGGTCGGCGCGGCGTGCGTCTGGGCGTACTGCTTGGCCCGGCCGAACAGGTCGGTGGGCGCGTAGTACTGCAGCTCTGCCGTGACGTCCCGGATCTCGGTGACGTAGCGGGCCAGGCGGTCCTTGACCGGCTGGTCCAGGCGGAAGACATCGCGCAGCAGGTTGATCGTGTTGGAGAGCGCGCCGAGCCGGTGGTGGGTGGGCTTGAGCATGACCGGGCCGGGGACGGCCAACGCGAGGTCGCGCCAGAGCGGGTGAAGGCGGATCAGCGCAGAGAAGGCGCGAATCCGGTCGCCGAGTGCCCGGGTCGCCGGGACCGTGAGGCCGAGCAGCAGCATGAGGAACAGGCCGGTTTGCAGGGGCTCGGTGATGCTCTCCTGCAGATCGGCGATGTGCGTGGTCGGTGTGACGACAGTGGCGTAGATGACGTATGCGGTGCGGATCAGCGCGTAGAGGACGGCCAGGCCCATGGACGTGCACATCATGCCGAGTGCGGCGCGCATGAGGGTGCTGGTGGTACGGCGGACCGCGCTGCCCCACTGGTAGGTGGCGACCGCTGCGGCGCCGCCCATGTAGAGGTACACGAGGGACATGTAGGCGGTCATGCCGAGTTCGCCGGCGTGGCCGGTGACGAAGTGCTCGGTGGGCTTGCTGCGGTCGATGGCGAACGTGAAGAGCAGGACCAGGAGGACGACGACGGCAACGGCTGCCTTGAGTGCGATCTTGGAGACGGCCCGGGAGACGCGAACGTACCGCTCGTCCGAGAACTCGTCCCGGCTGCCGTACATGGCCAGCACGTAGCTGAGCAGGGAGTAGATCCCGCCGATCGCGATGACGTGCTTGACGACACTCGACAGGTCGTTGATCCCGCTGTGGTCCAGGCCGTAGTCGACAGCCGGAGTCTTGAGGGTCCACACCGCGGCGAAGGCGACGTACACGCCCCATAGGGCGCGGCGACGCAGGTCGCCCCACAGAGCGGAGGACAGGCGCCAGAAGGCGGATATCCACCACAAGACGGCGACGACGTAGGAGGCGATGCTCACGGGTTCTTCCTTCTGTTGCGTCTGCGGGCGAAGGGGTGGGAAAGGCTCGCCTCGAGGCGGCCAGCCAAGTCGTCGGTGCTGCGGTTCTGCTTCGCGGCCAGATCTCGCACGATCCCGGCAGCGAGCTCGGTCTGGAGTTCCTGCTCCGACTCGTAGGTGGTGCGGGCCGAGATCGGTACGCCGCGGGTGAAGCGGCTGATCAGGTTGGTCCCGACGTGCGGGGTCATGCGCTGGAACTCTTCGGGGCTGATGGTGCCGCCGTGGTCGAACCATTCGTGGACGAGCTCGTGCAGGATGACGTGCTCTTGGTGGTAGGGCGTGCTGCGCAGGGGGAACATGACGAGACTCGCCCCGTTGGCCATCTTCACGCGGAGCCCGCAGGCGGAGCCGGGGGCGGTGAGCGCCGGCGGCATAGGGCGCAGGAGGATGCGGCGGCCGAGCCGCGCCTCCATCTCGCGTACGAGGGTGGGGATGTTGAACGGCCGCGGGAGTGGGAAATCGTCAAGATCCTCGACCAGCTGCT
>NZ_JBHYPZ010000026.1:0-130851 GCF_042746485.1 Streptomyces sp. NPDC058751
AGCCACAGAGAACCCCGCCGCTTCGCGGCTCCGGGCCAAGGATGCATTCCCTCCCCTGCTAAAGCCGGGGATACCCTGCAAGATCAGGGATGGAGAGCAGTTGCTCGGCAACCCTAGCCTCGCCGTTTCGGTTGGTGTGATGAGACGTTGCTGATCGTCAGCTGTCGGGTGGGCGACTCGATTTGAGTGCTCGGGCATGGTGGAGGCCCGGCGCGGTGGTCGGGTTCTCCAGGTCCTTCGGGTCGTGGCGGTCAGGTGGTGTTGCCGGTCAGCCGGCGGGGCGGGGCAGTGTGGCCAGGCGATGAAAGGCCGTGGCGAGTTCGTTTCTCCAGGGCCAGGTGGCTGATATCCGCAGGTGCAGGCGGCGGCCGCCGCGGGTGAGGCGTGCAGCGACGTGCAGCAGCCGGTAGCGGAGCTTCTTCGGCTCGGCAGCCGCGAGTTCGCCGTCCAGCAGCAGGACGCGCGTCCAGGCCAGCAGGTCGATCGCGGTGAGGCTGAGTTCGAGCCAGGCGGCGTTGACGTGGAAGTCGCGGTAGGGGAAACGGCCGAAGCCGGTGGTCTTGCCGCACCGGATGTGGTCCTCGACGGTGGCATGCCCTCGGTGGCGGACTTCCAGGAACTGGGCCGAGCCGCCACCGGAGTAGGGAGTGTCGGTGAGAAACACCTGATGACGCCGGCCCTCGTCCTGGTCGAACAGGGACAGCTGGGCTCCGGGGTGCGGCCGCTCCCGGCGCACGATGACGCGGGTGCCGTTCGGATAGCCGTCCAGGTCGATCATGCCTGTCAGCTCGGCGACCTCGGCGCCCTCACGCAGCGTTCCGTCCTGGTCCAGGGCGGGATGCCAGAGGCCGTCGGGCATGGCCCGGATGGCGCGGCGGACCGTTCCGGTGATGGCGTATCCGACTGAGAAACAGGTGCGGATGCCTCGTTTATGCAGGTCGCGGACGTGGGCGAGGAAGGCCTTCGCGGATCCGGCGCTATCGGTGCGGATGAGGATGTCGGTGCCGTGCCGGTGGGCGTCGGGGATCTGGGCGAGTGCCTGGTCGAGCACGGTGATGTGGTCGGTGGCGGTGTTGGCGCCGGCGTTGCCGGGCCGCAGTCGGCCGGACAGTGCCTCGCCGGTGTTGGCCAGGAAGCACAGCAGCGGGTGGAAGCCGAAGCCGCCTTTGTAGGTGGGTGCGGCCTGCTGTTTCTCGGAGTGGCAGGTGATCAGCGTGGCATCGAGGTCCAGGACCAGACCGGGCAGCGTGCGTCCCGCAGCCCGGGCGGCGGGGATGCCCTCACCGTGCTCGGCGGCCTGCAGCCAGGCGACCTCCCGGGCCTGGGCGCGGGCAGAGGCCAGCGAGGCAAGGGCCGTCTCGTCGACATCGGCGAGCAGCCGCCAGGCCGTCGGTGTCGAAGCGACAGGGCCGAAGACTGCTGCCTGGTCCCGCAGTACAGCAAGGTCAGCGATGGCCTTGCCGCCGTCGGCGAGCATCACCGCCAAGTCGGTGGCGATCCGGCCCGGATCATGTCCGGTCCCGCGCGGCCGAAGCAACCGGAGTGCGGCGGAGTACCCGGCGGTCAGCCCGGTGGCATCAGCGAGATCCGCCAGCAGCCGTGCCCCGGCATGCCCGACCACCCCCGAACCGTCGGCACTGACCTGACCCCTGGGACGCAACCCGATAGCCTGCACGTAGAAAGTGCCCTCCGCCTGGACCGACAGAACCCCTCAGCAAGGTTCATCGTCCCAGGTCAGGAAGGCACTTTCGTATTTCCGCCTCAACAGCTGTCGTACCCAAGCGAAACGGCGAGGCTAGGCGTCACGAGACGGGCTGCGGCGTCGGGGGCGCGGCGATCGTGCACAGTCTCTTGGTGGCTCGGGTGAGGGCGACGTACAGGTCGCGCTCGCCGCTGGGGCGGGCTTCGGTCATCTCCTCGGGGGCGACGACCACGATCGCGTCGAACTCCAGGCCGCGGGCCTCGGACGCCGGCACGAGGCGCGCCCACCGCGTGACACCGGCGGACGCCATCTCCTGGACCCGTTCGTCCGCGCAGATCACGGCGAGGAGTTCACCCGGGTGGGCCGCGGCCTGCGCCCGGAGTTCCTCGATCACGGTGGCGGTGACGTCGCGCGGTGTCGTGGTGAGGTGGCGGGGAGGCTCCCCGTGCCGGATCGACCGGCTGGGGGTCTGTCCGGGGGCGATCCGCGACAGCAGGTCGTGGGTGGCCGCCAGGATCTCCTGGGTCGTGCGGTAACTGACCGTCAACGTGTGCAGGGCGAACCGGTCGCCGAGGTGCGGGCCCAGCGCCTGGGACCAGTCGTTCGCCACCGTCGCGGCGCCCGCCTGGGCGAAGTCGCCCACCAGCGTCATCGACCTGGCCGGACACCGGCGGATCACCATCCGCCACTGCATGGCGGTCAGCTCCTGGGCCTCGTCGACCACGACGTGCCCGAACGACTGCTCAGGCGGCCCCTCCACCAGGTTTGCCGCCTCGTCCAGCAGCGCCACGTCGGCATCGGTCCACGGGGCGTCGGGAGGACACACCAGCCGGGAGATCTCGTCGTCGGTGAGCGGGGTCAGGTGCCTGGTCATCGTGCGGACGTCCGTCAGCAGGGCCCGTACGAGCCCTTCGGGCGTCAGACGCGGCCAGAGGGATTCCACCGCGCGGTCGACGTGGGCGTCGCCCATGAGGTTCGCACGGGTGGCGTCGGCGTCGAACACCTCGGCCGGGTCGGCGGCCGGAGCGTCGTCGAAGCCGAGAGCCCGCAGGCCGGCCCCGGCCACGGCGTCGAGATCCAGGCCCGTGCTCTCGGCGATCTCGGCGTCGATGCGTTCGAGGGCTTCGAAGGCACCGCGCTCCAGGGCGTCCGTGACCGCGCCGATCAGATGTTCCTTGAACACCTCCCGCGCGCGGTTGTGCGCCAGGCCGCTCGCCGTCGCGGCCTCCCGTGCCGCCGCGACGTCCGCGCTCTCCAGCCGGACCCACTCCTGCCCGACCCGCACCGCGAAACCGCCGTCGGGTGCCTGACGGGAGCGCACCAGGTCCGCCAGCGCCTCGGCCAGCGCCGAACTCCCCTTGAGGCGCGCGACGTCGAACGGCTCCACGGCCGTGGGCACCACCCCGGCCAGCTCCGCGCAGGTCGCCAGCAGCACGTCGTTCTCCCCCAGCGAGGGGAGCACCTGGGACACGTAGTCGAGGAACCGCGTGTTCGGCCCGAGCACCAGCACGCCCCGCGCGGCGACGCCCGGGAACGCGTACAGCACGTACGCCGCCCGGTGCAGCGCGACCACGGTCTTGCCCGTGCCGGGCCCGCCCTGCACCACCGTCACCCCCCGGTACGGGGACCGGACGACGGCGTCCTGCTCCGTCTGCAGCGTCGCGACCGCCGTGCCCATCCGTCCCGTGCGGCGTGCCTCCAGCGCCTCGGTCAGGGGACCGTCGCCGATGATGTCGTCGTCCGCGGCCGCCGATCCGTCGAGGAGTTCGTCGCTCACCGTGCGCACCACACGGTCCTGGAGGCGAAGGTGACGGCGGCGCCGCAGCCCCATCGGATGGACGGTCGTCGCCTCGTAGAAGGGCCGCGCCGCCTCCGCCCGCCAGTCGAGGAGCAGGGGCAGATCCCGGTCGGGCACGTGCAGCCCGAGTCGTCCGATGTGCAGCGCCGTTCCGTCCGCACCGTCGATCCGGCCGAACGCCAGCCCCTCCGCGGCCCCCTCCAGCCGGCGGAGCCGACGTGCCAGACGCTCCGCGGTGGCGTCCCTCTCGTACACCTCGCCCGCGCTGTCGGCCGGCGACCTCAGTACCTCCGCCAACTGCGCCCGCGCCTCCGCCATCCGCTCGTCGAGCAGCCCGTACATCGCGGCCACGTGAGCCTGCTCCGCCTCGACCTGTCCTGCGGCACCCTCGTCGAACTGTGGCAACAGCAGTTCTCCTCCTCCTGATCCGGCCCTCCACTATGCAGCCGGATTTCCCTGAAAGTAAGGCTTGACTTAGTTGCCCGGGTCGGACCTCCGGCACCACTGCCATGCCCTCTCGTGCCGCGGCCGATCGCGTGGGCACCGGAGGCGCGGGCCACGGCCCGCGCGGCCCGCTGTCAGTGCCGTCCGCCATGATCGGACCCATGAACGACATCGACACGGCTCCGTCCCTGCCTCCCCACATCCGGGACGGCCGCGCCCTGGGCGGCGCGCTGGGAGGTCTCGTCCATGTCCCGCACGGCTGGAACTCGCGCACCTTCGAGGACATCGAGCGCATCGGAGGTTACGTCGAAGGCGGCCGGGCGCTCGGTCCGGACGAACAGGAGGTCCATCTGTCCCCGGAGGGGAACTGGGAGGAGATCAAGGCCAGTTGGGCACCCGATCCCTCCGGACGGAAGGTCCGTCTGCCCGGATCGGGCACCTGGACGGAGGCCATAGGACGCGTGGGCGGGCTCGCGCTGCGCGCGGCGTCCCCCGCGACCAGACCCGAGCGCCGCGGAGTGGTGCTCGGCTTCCTGGAGATGTGGGCGCGGACGCCGTTCGCCGATCCGGCCTACCGCTTCCGCGTGGGCCGGCTCGCCGGGAAGGTCTCGTTCAACGCCCGTGACAACCAGGGCGTCTCCTTCGGCCTGCATCTGCCGGGAGCACGCAGAACCCTCTACTTCGAGGCCCTGCTGCCCGGCGGCGAGGCCGCCCCCCGCCCCGAGGAACCGCTCCACGTCATGGACTGCCACCGCGGCTGGGGAACTCCCGGGCAGCTACGGCGTCTGGTGGAGCTCGTCCGGGAGCGCGGCCCGGTCGCCTGGGACGCGGAGGCGGTGGTGGCCCTGAGCGAGGCGACCGGGCTGAGCCGCCCCGCCGCGGCCCTCGCCCTGGCCGGCAACCCCGGTGCGGGCAGCTGGCACGAGCCCTTCCTGGACCAGCACGAACGTACCGTGCTCGGTTTCAAGCAGGGTGAACTCAACTCGGCCCACGACGAGTTGGGGATGCTGGGGGATGACGGGCGGCTCGCCCTGCTCGCCGACGTGATGCCCGAGGACCCCGCGGACCTGTGGGAACCGGGCGGTCCGGCCCGTGTCGCGGAGCGCATCGCGGCGGCCTGGGCACAGCAGCAGGGGGCCCGCCCGACCCCGCCGTGGAGCACGTGGCAGGCCGCACTCGGCCTGGAGGCCAGGATGCCGGCGGCGCATCTGTGCCACCTGTTCCTCGACCCGGCGGGCTCCGGCCTGCCGCCGGGCTTCCGCCCGCGGGTCCGGCCCGGCACGCTCGACCGGACCGGCCGGCGGACCCCGTGGGACGTCACGAGCCACTACGAGGCCGACCCCGTCGTGGACGCCGTCTTCGCCGGCCTGTCGTGGGCGTACGCGGATCTGCCCGCCGGGGACCCCGTGCGCGAGGGGATGCCCGAGGTCGTCCGCCACCTGCGCCGGGTGCTGGCCGCGGGCGACGCGTCGGCCGGGTTCTTCCAGGAGAGCGTGGAACGCCACAGCCCTGGGCCCCGGCGCCAGGACTTGCTGACGGACGGCACCTGTGACCGCGTCACCGCCCGCATCGCCGCCGGAGACCTGCCTCCGGGCCGCTACGAGTCCGACCCGCGCGCCTGTGCCCCGGACCTGGTCGCCGACGTCGCCGCCACCCTCGGCCTGTCCGAGGACGCCGCGACCCTCTACCTCCAGCTCCTGCTGCTCCCCGTGCCGTCGGACCGCAACGTACGGCGCTGGAACGCCTGGGGTCCGGCCCGCCACAAGGCGGCCGCGGCCGAACTGGTGGCGCGCGCCCTGGTGGTGGAGGACCGCAGGGCCCGCGCGGGACGCACGCTCTTCCTGCCCGGCCCGTGGGCGCACGCCAAGAAGCCCCTGCCGCCGATGGAGACCTGGAAGGCACCGCTGATCGGAGCCCGGTTGGACTTCTCCGGGGACGGTGTGCGGCACTTCGAGCTGCTGCCGGACACGCTCCCGGCGCTGTTCGCCGAGGCCTGGCGCCTGGTCCGCGAGGCCCAGGGGTCGAAGGCCTGACGGCCGCCGTCGCACCGACGGTCGCCAGAACCGACGGCGCGGCAGCGGTACTGGGCCCCCTTCCCGCTCCGGCATATCCCGGGGGTGGACTTCACCCCGCCGCCGGACTGAACTCGCCTACAGGCATGGCCACTTGAGGTTCGCCGCAGATCAAGCGGACATGACCTCCCGTGGCCGCAGTGCTGCACAGGATGACCCGGCATGACAGGTTCATGTCGGATGCATGTCATCACTGTCCCGTGACCGGGCCGGTGCCCCATGGTCGCTCCGTGGCACCGACCCGAGTGCCTCACCTGGTTCGGCGGGGATCCACACGACGATTCCCCCGCCCGATCGCAAAGGACCTCCCCACATGGCAGCAGTGCGCACCATGAAGCGGCGCATCGCCACGGCGATCGCCACAACGGCCGCCGTCGCGACCGCAGTCGGCACGCTTTCCGCCCTCCCCGCCCAGGCCGCACCGGCCGAGGGAACCGTCTTAGGGGCGAACTCCCCGCACGCCGTTCCCGGCAGCTACATCGTCACGCTCAAGAAGAACGTCGGTTTCAAGGCCACCGCCGCGCGCGGAAAGGGCCTGGTGTCCGAGTACGGGGGCACCGTCGAGCGGACGTTCACCTCCGCCCTCAACGGCTACTCCGTCAGTCTCACCGGCGCCCAGGCCAGGAGGCTGGCGGCCGACCCCGCTGTCGCCTCGGTCGAGCAGGACCAGGTCGTCCGCACGACCGGCACCCAGACCGGCGCTCCCTGGGGCCTGGACCGCGTCGACCAGACGAACCTTCCGCTGAGCGGCACCTACTCCTACCCCGACACCGGGGGCAGCGGGTCGACCGTGTACGTCCTGGACACCGGTGTGCGCATCACCCACCAGGACATCGCGGGCCGCGCCTCGTACGGATGGGACTTCGTCGACAACGACGCCACCGCGCAGGACGGCTACGGCCACGGCACCTTCGTCGCGACCGTCGCCGCCGGCACCACCTACGGCGTGGCCAAGAAGGCGAAGGTCGTCGCCGTCCGGGTCCTCGGCGACGACGGCTCCGGTACGACCGCCGGCGTCATCGCGGGCGTGGACTGGATCACCGCCAACCACGTGGCCGACTCCGTCGCCAACGTCTCCCTCGGCGGCGGAGCCAGCGCCTCGCTGGACACCGCGGTGAGGAACTCGATCGCGTCCGGGGTGACGTACTCCATCGCGGCGGGCAACTCGGGTGCCCTGGCGTCCAATTACTCCCCGGCCCGGGTCGCGGAGGCGCTGACCGTCGGCGCGACGACGAGCGGCGACGCGCGGGCGAGCTACTCCAACTACGGTTCCAGGGTGGACCTCTTCGCCCCCGGCTCCGGCATCACGGCGGCCTGGAACAGCTCCGACTCGGCCACGTACACGGGCAACGGCACGTCGTTCGCCGCCCCGCACGTCTCCGGCGCCGCCGCCCTCTACCTGACGGCCCACCCGGGTTCCTCCCCCGCGACGGTCGGCGGCGCGCTGGTCGGCGGCGCGACCGGCGGGGTCCTCAGCGGTGTCGGATCGGGTTCCCCGAACAAGCTGCTGAAGCTCGTTCCCTGAACGGGGATGCGGGCCCGGCCGACGCCGGGCCGGGAAGGCCCCATGCCCACGAGGCACGTTTCCCGGGGGCGTCGCAGCGGTGACTCACCCGTGGCGTGACGGGTGACCGTCGGTTCACGTGAGAGGCCCGGCCGGATCTTCCGGCCGGGCCTCAGCTCCGTACGGCACCGGTCAGCGGGGCCAGTACGCGCCACCCCACCGTCTCGTGCAGAGCCCGGCCCTGCGGTGTCGCGACCAGCACACCCGTCGTGGCCCCCTGTCCGGCCGCGATGCCCGCGAGCGTGTGCATCACCAGGCGTCCCAGACCGCGGCGCCGATGACCGGGGTCGGTCTCGACCTGGTCGACGACATGGGCAGGGCCGGTGACGTGACCGCGCGCGGCGAAGGCTCCCTCGGCGGAGCGGACCAGAACGCGCGTGACGCCGGCCCGGGTCCAGGTGTCCAGCCGGTAGCCCTCGGCGATCACCGGTGGGGCTTCGGCACGGGCGGGGCGCCAAGGGGCGGACATCAGGAAACTGGGGCCGCCGGCGAGGGACCAGCCGGG
The DNA here is from genome assembly GCF_042746485.1 of Streptomyces sp. NPDC058751. NCBI lineage: Bacteria > Bacillati > Actinomycetota > Actinomycetes > Kitasatosporales > Streptomycetaceae > Streptomyces > Streptomyces sp. NPDC058751. The sequence goes on from NZ_JBHYPZ010000026.1 coordinate 8,086, forward strand.
CCCAGCCAGGGTTCGAGCACGTCCGGTGGAGCGGGCACCTTCAGCCAGACACCGGGGGCGGCCGTGTTCTCGGTGATCTCGCGCACGGCTGCTTCGTCGGCGGCCGACAGCGCGTGACGTACGACGTGCCCGGGCAGGCCGACGTCGACGGTGAACCCCCAGGCCGCGGGGACAGGTTCGGCCGTGCCGCGCGAAACGGTCCAGCCGTGGACCCACCCGCGCACGGCGTCGGCCGTGTTCATGCAAGGCAAGACGCACCCAGGCACAGGTGATGACTCACCGGGATGTGCATCCATGCGTGATCGTCCGGAGGCGTCCCACGCCTTTATTGCATATAGATTGCAATAACTATGGGGATGCATCGGTGGGGTCAGCCCGTCAGCTCTCCCGTCACCTGCGCCAGAAAAGGTGGTGCGTCACGCCGCTCGGGCTGGGAACGGCCTCCATGTGGAACCGGTCCAGCAGCTGTTCGGGCGAGTCCCAGAGGCGCAGCCCGGACCCGAGCTTCACCGGGGAGACGACCACGTGCAGGGTGTCGACGAGACCGGCGTCGAGGAACTCCCGGACGGTGGTCACTCCGCCGCCGAGCCGGACGTCCTTGCCCTGCGCGGCCTCCTTCGCCCGCGCGAGAACGGTGGCGGGGTCGCCGTCCACGAAGTGGAACGTGGTGTCGGAGAGCGTGAACGACGGACGCTCGTGGTGGGTCAGGACGAACACCGGTGTGCGGAAGGGCGGCTCGTCACCCCACCAGCCGCGCCAGCCGTGGTCGCGCCACGGGCCGCGCTGGGGTCCGAACTCGTTGCGGCCCATGATCTCGGCGCCGATGTTGTGGCCGAAGTCCCGGGTGAAGTAGTCGTCCAGGCCCCGGCTTCCCCCGGGCCCGGAGGCCAGCGGCCCTCTTGCAGGACCGCGAAAAACATAACGGGAGCAGCCCACCAGGTCGGGGGCGCCATCGGGCCGGGCGGCGCGGATCGGCTTCAGCACAGTCGGCGTCTCGGCGGTGCCCTTGCGGTGGGGACCGACTCTCAGACAAGCAGCTGGTTCGCGGATCGACCAGCGGATAAAAGGGCGGGTCTCAGCCCCCTCACATCCACGGGGCGAACGGACATCACCGCCTTCCAACCACCACGACCACCGAACTGCCGAATCGGCAAACCTATGCGGTCACAGAACTGGATCAGACGCTCCGCGAATAAAGTCCGAGGCGCACATCCCCGCTGCCCTTCCAGGACAGATTCACACGCAACGGCCCGCGGCATTCCCGTGAAATCTCAGACCGAATATCGACACACCGGCCTATTCGACGAGTACATTCCGGAGGGGCGCCGCCTCATGGAGTCGATGCCGATCCGCCACGAGAGGCGTTTCGACCGTCATGCATCACCGCGCAGGCACCGCACGAGAAATGAAGGCAGCGACCCCTCCACAAGTCATTACCACCGCATCGATCCATTCAGGGCGACAACATCCAGATCAGGAAGCGCTAGAAAATTCGGCTCATCCGGCTTCCGGTCGCAACATACGCCCAAGCAGAAATATGACCGGCCGTGCCGGAACAGTACTCAGCATCACCAGGAGCGATTGAATCAGCCTCCACGGCGGAGAGGTAGAGCCGTCCAGGGCAGGTCAGCTGCTTGTTAGGGCTGCTCACGATCCACACGAACCTACTCCCGTACCGCCTCGGATCCGGAACCGCCAGCCATCCGCCCCGGGAAACCACTCGCACGTCGAGAGATCGCAACAGGTGCGACCGCCCCGGAGAGATCAGAAAATACACCTGCCGACACCAGGAATCCCAAAGCACAGGACCGATGGGGTCCGCGGCGCCGAGCAGGCCGACGTATACCCGATACGCCTTTACCTCCGGAAATCTGACCGCATCCCAGGACGCGCCGGCCGAAAGCATGGCCATTCCACATCCACTCACACGCCAGTCGTTGAATACTTTTTCCCGATCGCCAGACATTTCCGCGAGCCATGCGGCGAACTCCGAGGCAGTTGAGATCATCAATTCCTCCCCGACCGTACCGCCTTCTACATTGCGAACCGATCGACCGTAGCACCAAGGACGTCCAGATCGGTAGAGGCAGGGCAACGCACAGGCGCGATTGCAGTTCCCGTCGGAACAAGCCCCGCCGTTTCACATTTCGACAGCTTTCTCGCTCACGAGCCAGTTGCACGCGGGGCGAAATCAGCGAAGTAGCGGTCAGAAAGTTCGGATTTCGTTCATATTTTCCTACTTTCACTCCTCTTTATCGCCCCGGACCGACAGCCGTTCCGTTTGCCCACCCACCCGAAGCCGTCGATCGGGCACGCGACGCCCCCGTCACCCCGACCAGCGAACGGCGCCGGGGCGATTCCGGTCAGACCGACGGTCGCGAGGACCGCGGACACCCGCCGGTCCGTCCGCCGCCGTCGACCGTTCGATCCGGGCCAGGCTCTCCGGCCACGCGACCGACGGCGTGTCCGGTCCGGGGCCCGCCTTCCTGGATGCGCAGCCTCTCGAAGCAGCCCGGGAAGATACGAGAAATCCAAGAAAAAAGTACTCCGAAAAAGCCGGGGCATTTCGGTCGAGCAAAGACTATGCCTTCTCGATGTTTTTCCTGCTGGGTGCGATAAAAACGGACGACCCGTATCCTCGAAAAGCAGGGCACTTTACATCCGGAATCAAGGAACAGGATCCCTGATGAGCGTCTCGCCAATCCACCGAGGGGCCCATTCATTCGACTCGCACGGCCCGTCCGCCGGTCGGGTGTTTTTGCTGATCAATTTCCAGAGAAAATGAAAGCGCTGGAAGCCTCGCTCATGCCTTCCGACCTGCTGTTTAGATCCTCGGGGGCCATGCAGAACCATCGGACACGACGCCGATCGCCTGGATCGTCAGTCCAAAAGCTGCGGGTACTGTCAGTTTCCGGGCAGAGATTGCCCAGAAATTCAAGGAGGATCAATCAGTGAAGCGCATGGCTGGAACATTGGCTGCCGCAGTTCTGACGGCCGGGGCCGTCATTCTGCCGCTCGCAGGGTCGGCGGCAGCCGCTCCGGCTCCCGGCCTCAAGGTGCCGAACGTCGTCGCGAGCTCCCCCCTGGAGTCTCGTGACCGCGGCGGAGACCACGGCGGGGACAGGAGCCGTGTCGGCGACCGGGGCCGCGGCTGGGACGGATACCGCGATCGGGGTCGCGGCTGGAACGGAGACTACGACAGGGGTCGCGGCCGGCACGGAAACTACCACTACGACCGGGGCTGGCACGGGGACCGCGACCTCGGCCGCCGATGCTTCTGGAACCACCGTCACGGCTGGGGACAGCACCACAACAACCGCTGGGTCTGCGTACCTGTCTGGCTCCGGTGACCTCGGGCCATCAACTGCGACACTGCCCGCCGCCATGCAAAGTCATGCGGCGGGCAGTGCCCTGTGCGACGCGGCGTCGTCCCGCGCCATCGTCAGAACCGCACGGGCAGAGCGCCCCTCCGCCGGCCACTCGGCCGACCCGCCCCAGGAGGTCGAATGCCCCACCGCTCCCCTTGCCCAGGGGCGAGCCGCACGGACGGCACATCACACGATCGAACATCAGATCCCCCGGTCAGGCAATCACAGTAAATTCATCACCCAATATGGATAACAGGGTTGCCGTCTCCATCCCGGTCCGTGCCCACGAAGCTCGTCAAGCCGTACGCTTCCCGCCCCGACCGAAGGATCGTTTCTTGTGAGAATGAGGGTAAGCGTCCAGGTCATCTTCTGAAAATTGTCAGGACCGCTCCACTCACCTCAATGCGACGCTCTTCCAGTTTTTCACCGCAGCACAAGGCTGTTAGGCATGATCTGAATAGTCTCATCTCGTCTCCGCTGAGAACTGCCAAAGCCATGTTCATTACATCATCCAAGGCTGCGGCCGTCAGGCACTCCGGCAGCTCCCCCGAGAGCAGAATCACCGGCTCTCCTGTGGTACCGCGCACAACAGCAGTGGTGGATGATCCTTGGACGACGAACACTTGGACCCCTCCGACGACACTTCACCAGGAAACCCGTTCAGCCCGGGCAGAACAAGAGGATAGCGACAAAAATCCTCTCTTTCGCACCTACTGGTCCGGCTTGGAATCGTGGGGGAGATCCGGGAAAGCAGCACGTGGCCGCTCTTATGTGCTGGAACAGAAGCCCATGCCGTCCCTGAACAACGGCGATCGACGACACCTGACCGTGTGCCGCTTCACCAATGGACGGCCCGTATTCGCTGGTCACCGATGGCACGATCTTGATGCGGCCGTTCCCGGCGCCGGGCCGTCGCTCGCGGCCCCGCCGCCCACGAGGTCCGGGCCACTTCGACAGGTCGGCGGTCGCACCGCGGCTCAAGGGCACCCACCAGGTGCGGCGGGACGACGGTCGACGCCCTCCTCGCAGGAGCGGACCTCCTCCGGACGAGCGGAGCGGCCCGGCGACGCATCGCCTCACATGTCGTCGCACGGCGGCTCAGGTTCGCGACCCGCCGCTGTTCCCGCGGCCTCCGACGAACACCGGCAACCAGCACATGTCTCAGCTCCCCGAGTGGGCGATTCACACCGCCATGCAGCTTCACCGAATTTACTGAACTATTCAGTCAATACCAAAAGATGCGAACTCCTACGCTTTGATGTGCCGCCATTGCTCAACTTCTTTTCATGTCGGGCAACTTCGGAGCAGATCAGTCCGGGATGCCGCCTCCTGTGACCCGAGGCGGCCTGGGGATCGCTGGTGTCGGCGCTCATGTCGGCACCGGTTCCCAGGACATGTCCTATCGGGTGGCCCAACTCGGCCCCGTCGAGGCTGTGCACACCGAACGGGGACCGCGCCCGGTCCCGCCCGTGCCCGGCGGAAACGCACCGTCGTGCAGGGTGCCCCGTGCCGGTCGCGGCTCGCCAGCGGGTGCATGACTTTTGCTAATGGAGCATCAGTTTCCCGTCAGAGGACCCGAGTTGGAGCCGTGGCGGCTCTCCGCGGATGAACGAACGGCGCTGGAGCGCTGGGCGGCACCGCCCCAGGCACTGGCTCTGCGTGCGCGGATCGTGCCGGCGTGCGCGGGGCCCGAGGTGCCGCCGATCGTCTCGGTCGCCAGGGATCTGCGGGTGGCCGCGGACACGGTTCGCAAGTGGCGGCGACACCTTGCCGCCGAGCGGCTGGACGGCCTGTCCGACAAGCCTCGGCCAGGACTACGGCCCGCCCCGGTGTCGATCAGGTGGCACCGGGGACCGCCGAGACCGATACGGTCGGCGACGGCCTTTCCGCTCCGAGGGCGGCCGTCCAACGCATCGCCGAACTGGACGCCGAGTTGGCCGGCCACCGACGGGCGGCGGAGTTGCCGGGGCAGAAAATCTCCGGATCGGCCCAGGTCCGCGGCGTCCGGCACGCCACTCCCCCGAGGCCGTGAAGCAGGGAACCCGATACGGCGTTGTCACATGACCCGTGCGCGCCCGCCACCCGGGGCCCTCCTGTTCCCGAGGCGCAGCACCGGACGCCACGACCTGATCCGAGCCTGCCCCTCAGTACCCAGGAGCGCCGCAACCTCCTCTTCAGCGTCTCGACCTGCGGATCGTCCGCGTCCGTCAGCTCAACCGTCAGAGATCAGGGCGAACTGGCGTGCGTTTTGGGCATGAAGGCTCCCTCTGAGGGGTTTGCGAACCATCTCCCCGTCCGCTACTGTCCAGACCTCCGGACAAGTTGTCCGGAGACTCCGGACAGCGGCTGCCGTCCGAGGCTCTACATCTCCGAGAGCCTTGTCACGGCGCCGTGCCGAACGGTCAGAGCCCGGTCCACTTCCTGTCCTGGTTCTGACGGGAGCTACTCGTCTGCGGCCCGGTACGGGTCAGCCGCCGGCGAAGGCTCCTGCCGGACGGTGTGTCCGCGGACGGGTCGAACCTGATGAACCCCGACGCGTTCCGCACTCTCGCCTTCGGTCCGGATCCACTGGGAATCGACACATATTCACGCACTGAAAGGTCTTCATCATGAACAACGAAATGCTCGAAGCCGAGTCCGCGGAGCTGCTGCCCGGCCGTGAGGCTCTGGGGAAGTTCTCGTTCAACTTCGCCAAGACGACCAACATCACGCACAAGGCCGCCGCCGTCGGCGCGCACAACGAGTCGCTGGCGGCGAACTCGTTCTCGCCGTTCGCGGTCGCTCAGTCGCAGGCCACGCAGGCGATCAGCGTCCACCAGTAGTCGCGGCGCTGCCGATGACCGGCATCTGCACCTAGGGCTGGTCTCATGCCGGGCCGGCTCCGGCCGGCCCGGCTCCTGCGGACCGGAACACCCGGGGTGCTGTGCCTCGGGTCCGCCCGGTCACAGACCGCGCGGCCCATCGACTGTCCATCAGTAGCTCTCACCCTTTTGTGATCGCGCTGGATGCGGGGTTGCCCGCGTCGGAGGAGGAACGTTGACGGTGTCCGGAAATCAGAACCCCGACGCTGTCGGCTTGCCGGACACGCAGCCCCTCTGCGGCGCCGGCCAAGACGATGTCGGAGACGACATTACGGTTCCTCTCCAGCCGAGTTGGAGGACAACACGGCTGCAGGCGATGGACACCCAGCCGTTTCCGGCCTTTCCCGTTCCACGGCTGAGCCATGGCCTGGAACGTCTGGGGGAGTACAAGGGATCAGGATCCACCCAGCCGAAGTACCTCGTACGCCGAGGTGACGGTCAGGTGATCCAGCTGTCCCGGCTGTTGTATCTGGTGGTGAGTGCCGTTGACGGAGTGCGCGATGCGGAACGCATCTCCCACTTCGTCAACGGCCGCCACGACGCCGAGGTCACCGCAGACAACGTGGTCTACCTCCTGGAGAGGAAGCTCATGCCCCTCGGCGTCGTGGCGGCCGACGGAGCGGAGACGGACCCGGCGCCGCAACCCCGCTCCGATCTCCTGCTGGTCCTCAAAGGCCACAAGGTCGTCTTCCGCGAAGAGCAGGTGTCGCGGATCGCCACAGGACTGGCGTGGCTCCACCAGCCGCTCATCGTGGCCGTGACACTGACGTGCACGGCCCTCATGGATGTCTGGCTGTTCGGGTTCCACGGTGCCATGACGCCCGTCCTCCGTGTCCTGGAACAGCCGATCTGGATGCTGATCGTCTTCGTGCTGACGGTCGCGTCGTTGGTCTTCCACGAATTCGGACACGCGTCGGCATGCCATTACAGCGGAGCGAGGCCGGGAAAGATCGGCTACGGCATCTTCCTGATCTGGCCCTCCATGTACACCGATGTCACCGACGTCTACAGAGTGGGGCGTGGCGGACGTCTGCGGACGGGCCTGGGCGGCGTCTATTTCAATCTGCTCTTCATGCTGGTCCTGGCTGGCGCATACGCGGCGACCGGCCAGCCCTACTTCCTCGCGGCCATCTACCTGGCGCACTTCGAGGTGCTCGAACAGCTGATGCCGGTCGTACGCCTTGACGGTTACTACATCCTGGGCGACCTCGCCGGCATCCCGGACCTGTTCGGCAAGGTGAAACCCATCCTGCTGAGCGTCCTGCCAGGGCGCCCGGTGCACCCGGACGTGGCCGGCCTGAAGCGCTCCGCCCGGATCGTGGTCTCCGTCTGGGTCGCCACCATGATCCCCCTATTGCTGGCGGAGATCTGCTACGTCCTGTGGAACCTTCCGCGTCTGCTCTCCACCAGCCTGCGTTCGCTGATCGAGCAGCTCACCGGGACCTTTTCGGCCTTCGGCGACGGACAGACCGCCGCGGGACTGGTCGGCATCATCGGCAGCCTCATGCTGATCTGCCCCATGGCAGGAGGTGCTTACCTGACGGTACGGCTCGCCCACCGTCTCACCCGTGGTGCGGTGCGCGTCACCGAAGGCAACACCCCGCTTCGCGCGGTCATCGGCGTAGCGGTTCTGGCGGGTATGTCCCTCTTGGTCAGCGCGTGGTGGCACGGTGCGACCCCCGAGCCGCTTCCCCCGGCGTCGCCGGTCGCCCCGGTCCTCCAGCCCGGTGTGCCCACGGCGAGGCCCCCACACCGCACACCGGCCCCGTCGCACGACGTCACAGCGGTCCCGGCGGATGTGCCCACCCTCCCGCCCCCGCAGCACACCCTTCCCGCAACGCCCTCCCCTTCCCTCACGCCCGGCGGGGACCCCGTCTCCTCGGGCGCGGCAGCCCCGAGTTCCGGCTCCCCCCGCGGTCGGTCGTCGGCACCGGCCGAGAAGGGCACCGCCGCGCCGACGCCGGTACGGAGCACGCGTGCCGACGCCTCTTCAGCAGTGCTCTCCTCCGCCTCCCCCACACCGTCGGAATCCGTCTCGGCCACGGCTGCTCCCACGTCGCCGGCCCCCGCCGGAGTGGATTCCGCAGCATCGCAAACACCGTGAGCAGGACCCGTAACCCGTCTCCCCTCGCCCCTCAGGAGGAATCGATGACACACCGCAAGCCGCGCAGCAGCACTGTCGCCAGGACCGCCGTACGACTGGGCATGATCGCAACCACCGGGATGGCCGTCGCCGCGACGACGACGGTGGCCAGTGCGGATTCCGGCGGCTCCCGCTTCTACAGCTCCTCCACCGCCGTGGACATGGCGCACACTCATGCCGACCGTCTGCACGTCAACCAGTTCGACGAATCCTTCAAGATCCACCAGTTCGGTCCGCTCGTCGCGGTGACGGCCAACAACCGGGCCATGGCCGAATCCGCGGGCTGCTCCGTCTACGAACCGTGCCGGTCCATCGCTTTGTCCTACCAGATCGTCACCGCGGCCGGCCGCAACGCGCGGCTGGTCAACGCCACCAACATCAGCCGGTCGGCCAACGACCACTGCACCGGATGCGAGACCTTCTCCGGTGCGTACCAGTTCGTCGTCGCCACCCCCCAGGAGTTGACGCTCAGCCGATCGGCCCGCGGTCAACTCGCGCGTGTCCACCGGGAAGTGGCCGCGCTGAGGACATCGGATCTGCCGATTCCCAGCGTCAAGAAGCGTGCCGACGAGCTGGCGAACGAAGTCAAGACCATCCTCGACCGCGAAGCCGCTTCCGCCCCTCGCGGCAACGCCGCGGACCCGCTCGACGACTTCCGGCCCACCGTCACCATGCACCGTCACGTCCGCTGACAGGACGAGGCTGTCAGGACAGATGCGGCTCAGCCACCACCTCCGACCTGACAGCCTCACGGCACTCCCGGTACTTCGCCGGCTCGGGCCATCGAGCCGGGCCTGCGCGCACCCCCGGGCCTGAAACCAGAAAGAACATGCCCAGACAGCATCCCTCTTCACTGCACAACCGAGCCCTGGACCTGCTGGCCGAAGGGCGATCTGTCAAAGACGTCGCAGCTGAACTGCACCTCAGCAGACCCACCGTGTACCGCTGGCGTCACGCTTACGCGCATTTGACCGCACATCAGTTCACCGGCAATCAGGTGTCCTCGGAACTGGAGGCCGCCCGAGCGCGCATCGCGAAACTGGAGAGCGAGCTCCGCACCCACCGGCGTCTGACAGAGCTGCTGAACGATGTGGTGCCCCCAAAAGGCGGTTCGAGGCCATCCAGGTGATGGCGGCAGAAGGGCACTCGGTCCGTTCGACGGCCACGCTCCTGCGTGTTTCCGAATCCGGGTACTACGCCTGGCGCCGACGCGCCCCCTCGGGCCGTCTGCAACACCACGCCTGGCTGACCGAACTCATCCTCTCCATCCACCGGGCCTCCAGGTCCGCATACGGCTCCCGTCGCATTCATCACGAACTGCAGCAGTGCTACGGCGTCAGCGTCAGCCGCGGGACAGTGGAACTGCTCATGCGGCAAGCCGGCATCAGGGGGCGGACCGGCCGCTCCCGATGGACAGCTCCGCAGGTTCCCGACTCCGGGACAGCACGGCGCCTGTGGGTCACGGACGCCAGGGCGCACCCCACACCCATGGGCACCCTGTACTGCGCTGTCGTCCTCGACATCAACCGGCGTCGGCTCATGGGCTGGAGCACGGACCGGGCAGCGACCCGCGAGCTGGTACGCAGGGCGCTGAACAGCGCTCTCACCGAGGACGCCGCCCAGCGTCCGCCCGTCATGCTCCAGCACGCCCAGTGGACCACCTACGCGTTCACCGAGCGCGTACGAGTTCTCGCCCTGTCTCCGGAATCCGTTCTCGCTTCCGACCGCCACGTCCAGGCCTCGGTGGAGCGCTTCTGGAGGAAGGTCGACCACCACCTCCCCCTCCGACAGAACTGGAACAGCCCCGGGAACCTCCAGGAAGAACTGAAGCGCCTTCTCGGAGCGTTCACCTCGCACAGGTGCCGGTTCGACGAATCGTGCACCTGTGGCACAAGCGAACGAAGAACAGCTGCCATCCACTCGAAGTCATCGACGCCGGAAACCCCGGAGGCGGGCCGGCTCACACAATGGTGAAAGAGGACATGCAGAACACAGAAGAGACTCCGCCCTTGCCCATCGCGCCATCCCTCAAAGGGGGTCTGAAAGTGGGCGAGGACCTCTCTGCCACCAGAGCCCATGAAGTCCTGCTCCACTGCGCCATGGACGCGGCCTGCGTTCCTCCGTCCCTGCGCGAAGCGGGGGCGACCACCCGGATCGCCGAGCTCGACTATCAGACGGTCGCCATGGTGATCGCCTGGCTGAGGGCGGCGAACTCACGAAATTTCTGAACGCCAGCCCCGCCTCAGCGGACACCCCCGTCCCATCGGCTAGTGGCTGGGATGAGCCTCCTCCTCCGCCGCGGCGGTGCGCAGCAGAGATTCCACCAGTGCGGAGACGTGCTTACGGTCGACAGGGCTGAGTTTCTGAACGCTGGCGATCAGGATCGCGACTTCGGGGTCTCCGGCCGCGAGCGCGTCCTCGCGGTAGAGATTGACGCCGCACGCCTCGGCAGCGGCCCGGTGCACCGGGGCCACGGGGATGCCGAGCCCTTTGGCCAGCCCCTCGAGCGTGCTCTGTTGCGGCATCTGCGCCAGTCGCTCCGATGTCGCCAGGTGATGGACCGTGGAACGTGAGATACCCCCGCGGCGCGCCACGTCGCTGTAGGACCAACCGCGCTGTTCAAGTTGGTGCTTGATCAGTACCTGCAGTGGGTTCGGCACGGCTGGTGTCTTCCTGCTTGGGTGTTGCTTCCCGCCTCGTTTGTCAGTGAGTTTAAACGAATCGGATCAATGATCGTCTTCTCCATCCCCCTCTACATCAAAACGGCCTAAATCACCATAGCGGTTGACTCATTCGGCTCCATCGGCCCGGTCGGTCGCGGCGCGAGCCGGGGAACGCACCTGGACGCGGATGAGACCTCACGGCAGGAGGCGCCACCAAATGGCGACTTCCAGTAGTCACTGCCGTACCCATTGTGATGACGCTGCCGGGTGGTGCCGACTCCGCGGCGCCGCGCCTACAGGACCGGACAGTTCGGCCGATCCGCGACAGATGCAAGGAGCCGACCAACCATGTCGAACCCCGTCGTTGACATCTGGGGCCCGGTCTCCCCCAAGGCCCGCTCCTCGTTCCCTCCCGCACCCGAGCCGCATGAAGAATGGACCCTCGCCGGCGGAACGGCCCGGATCTACTACAGCCCGCTGAACCGCAGGCAGCTCATCAGGCCCGTCATCCTTTCCGACGGCTTCTCCAGCGGGTCGAGCGACCTCGACCAGCTCTGGCACGGCCTGGAGGAGAACGGTGACTTCCGCTTCATCTCCGAACTCCACGCGACCGGCCGGGACGTGATCATCCTCGGCTACGACGACCGGACGGCATCGATCACGGACAACGCCGACACCGCCATCGACTGCATCCGCCGGGCCATCGCCGAGCGGGCGGGCCGGGCGAAACTGGTCGTGGGCGGATTCAGCATGGGAGGACTGATCACCCGCTACGCGCTGGCCAAGATGGAGCAGGACCCCTCGCTCCCCGACCACGAGACGTCCCTCTACCTCTCCTACGACACACCCCACGAAGGTGCGTGGCTCCCCGTCGCCCTTCAGGGATTCACCCACTTCGCGACGGACAAGTGGCAGGACGCTCCCGTCGTGGGCCCCTGCTGCGCCAGTTCTCCGGGCTGCTCAACAGCCCCGCCGCGAAGCAGATGGCGCGCCGGCACATCGAGAAGGTCGGCAGCACCCCGCAGCAGGCACCGGAGCGGACGGCGTTCCTCCGCGCACTCGACGAGGTCGGCGGATGGCCGAGCAGCGTCCGCAAGATCGGTGTCGCCAACAGGGTGGACACCGGCAACGGCATCGAGGCCGGCGCGACCGCGGTGAGGGGCAACGGTGTCACGCTGAACGACACGTGGCTCAAGACCCAGGCACAGGGCGAGCAGGTCGTCGCGCGTCTGCAGAAGACGGGCGAGGAGGCGGTGTCGGTGCGCACCAGCGGACTGCCCGAGATCGACGGAGCTCCCGGCGGCCTGTTCATCGTGCCGTCCCCCGACGGCGACGTCGGCAGTTTCGGCCTGGCCGCCCTCCTCATGACCGCTCTCGGCAACACGGTCGACCCCGACGTCATCGGCACGTCCTGTTTCATCCCCGGCATCAGCGCCCTCGCCGCCGGCGCCATCGACGACCCGGCACGGCTCTACAAACCGATCACTCCGGATGCCAGCGCGCTCGACGCCTTCATGTCGGCCGGCCGCAACGAAGGACACACCACCATGACCGAAGAACTCGGCGCGTGGATCGTGAACGAGATCGCCGCCGACGGATGACCACCGGGGTCGGCGGACCACACCGACGGGACCGCCGCCCCGGGAGCAAGGAGCGGGGCCCGGCGCTCGCCGGGCCCCGCCTTCAGGCCGCGGGCGTCAGCCGTTCCGGAAGCGGCGGGCCTCCGCCACGAGGTCCGCGGGCAGGGCGGGGCCGGAGCAGGCGTGGTCGACGAGCAGGCTCCGGTACGGGCTGTCCGGCAGGTCCGGGAGCAGTTCGACGAGGGCGCGCAGGTCGTCGGGCGAGCCCGTGAGCCGCGCGCGGTAGGCGGCCCCGGCCGCGCGAAGGGTGACGTCGGACGGCTCGTGCTCCAGCCCCTGCCCGACGAGCTCGACCGCGGTCGCGAAGTCTCCTCGTTCGGCACGGAGGTCGGCCAGGTCGAGGTACAGCGACCAGTTGGCCGGGTCCAGGGCGAGGGCGCGTTCGAACGCCGCCTCGGTCCGCCCGGGATCCCCCAGCTTCCGCCAGGTCCCCGCCCGTACGACTTCCGTCAGCATGATCCGTTCAAGGGAATCCGCCCGGTCGCACAGCTCGAACGACGCGTCGGTGCGACCGCAGGCACGCAGGAAGATCGCCATCTTGGCCATGGCCTCGGGCACCGGCTCGCGGGCGCAGACCGTGTCGACGGCGTCGAACCAGGGCTGGAGCCGCTCCCGCGTGGCGGGGGCGTCCAGGGCGTGGCCGTGGTCCATCGTGCGCATGACCGCCTCGGCCAGCGCGTCGGCGGTCACCGTCCCGAGGAACCGTGCCTCGCCGAACCAGGGGGCGTCGGCCCAGGCGACGGTGGGCCGCGCTCCGGTGACCGATCCGAGGGCCATCACCGCGGCGTCCATGTCGTCCTCGAGGAATCTGACGTACGACCACGCCAGCACCGACCTCAACGAGTCGGCGTTCTCAAGGAGTTCGGTCAGGTCCGCCCGCCGCTCCTCCCACAGTTCGGCGAGCACCTCGTAGGGTTTCGGGTCCTCGGGGGCAGCGGCGATGGCGCCGCCCAGATAGTGGACGGCCGCCGCGGGGCTGCCCCCGCAGTGTGCCAGCACCTGCGCGAGACCGACCCCGGCGGCCACCGCTCGATTCGACGTCATCCGAAGATCGTAGAGGCACCGGAATCCCGCCCTTCGGGCACGGCGGCCAGGGCTTCTCCAGCAGGGGACAGGACGTCCACCAGGACGATCAGAGCCGTCAGGAGAGGTTCTGCCGCTCGCGCTCCTCCACACGTCCACGGGCTTCCTCCGCCCGCTCGGTCCATCTCCTGTCGATCTCCTCGGGCCGGTGGTGGCCGCACTCGATGACGTTGCCCGAGCGGTCGGTCACCTGTGCGTCCCAGTCGCCGGCCTCGACCCAGACCGTGACGTTCTCGATCCCGGCGGCCCTGTCCTCCTCGTCCGCCCAGCATGTGACCGAGAAGGCCAGCTCATCGCCGTCGTAGTCGGACCGGACGCGGAACGCCTCTCCGGGCTCCAGCCAGCGGTCCTCGCCCAGCGGCTCCAGCCACAGTACGAGCAGGCCCGTGTTGTCGTTGCACACTTCCATGACTGCCATGGCCGCACGGTATCCGCTCGGCCCGCGGCCTCAGCGAGGGCCCGTGGCGACCGCCCCCGGGACCAGCAGCGAGTCCAGCACGCCGTCCACCTCGCCGAAGGACAGGTCCGCGACCAGCCGCAACCCCGCTGACCTCGCCGCGGGCCGGCCCCGCGAGCTCGACCCGGTAGCCCGCGGCGCCTCCGGTCTCCCGGCCCGCCAGGGCGAAGACCTCGGCCGGGCCGGTGACGTCGAGGAGGTCGACGCCGGGGAAGACCGCGATGACGACGCGGCGGGTGCTGGACATGGGCCCGTCCTGTCCGGCACGACTCGGTGGGGGCGATGACGCTCTGCCGGCACATTCGGACGCGGTCGTCCGCCGCACGCAGCGGTCCTGGTGCTTCGTACGGGTGCTCTGCGCGGCGCCTCGTACGGATGCTTCGTACGGGTGCTCTGTGCGGCGCCTCGTACGGATGCTTCGTACGGGTGTCTCGTACGGGATTCGATCGCGTGGAGCCCCGACTTGATAGGCAAGCCGTCGCTTGCCTATCGTGGTGAGCGTGACGGAGGATGTCTTCAAGGCGCTGGCCGACCCCACGCGGCGGCGGATCCTGGACGAGCTGGTGGAGCGGGACGGGCAGACCCTGTTCGAGATCTGCACACGGCTCGTGACCAAACACGGCCTGGGGCTCTCCCGTCAGGCGATCAGCCAGCACCTGGCCGTGCTGGAATCCGCGGGGCTGGTCGTCTCACGGCGCCAGGGCCGCTACAAGCTGCACGACCTCGACACCGAACCCCTCGAGCGCATCGCCACCCGATGGCTCAGGCCCGACCCACCGGAGAACACCCCATGAGGATCCACCTGTCCAGCGTCTTCGTCGACGACCAGGAGACGGCCCTGCGCTTCTACACCGACGTGCTGGGCTTCGTGAAGAAGCACGACGTCCCCCTGGGCGAGGCCCGGTGGCTGACCGTGGTCTCGCCGGAAGACCCCGACGGGACCGAGCTGCTGCTCGAGCCCTCCGGTCATCCCGCGGTGCGGCCGTACAAGACGGCTCTGGTCCAGGACGGCATCCCGGCCACCTCCTTCGCCGTGGAGGACGTGCGGGCGGAGTTCAGCCGACTGCGCGGCCTGGGGGTGCACTTCACCCAGGAGCCCCTGGAGATGGGCCCGGTCACCACCGCGGTGCTGGACGACACCTGCGGCAACCTGATCCAGATCGTGCACAGCAAGTGAACCGCCCGCCGTAGGCCCGCCCGCCCGCCCGCACAGAAGCCCGCGTCCAGGTCTTCGCGCAGAGGAACGGGCCCCCACGGAGCGTGCCGGGCGACGCCCGGCACGTGTCCGGAACGGCGACCACCACGGCCGAACCCGTCGGCCGGCCGGGCCTGGTGGGGCCGGGCCGGCCACAACGGTGCGGGGCCGGTGACACGGAGGAACACCGGCCCCGCACCGCGCCGACGGCACACGCCGACCGCAGGGCCCCGGTCCTGTCAGCAGTCAGCGGGGGCCGGAGCGAGGGTGACGGCCGAGGTGAAGATGTCACGGTCGTTCTGGCGGGCGGTGACGCGGACGCGGGTGCGGCCGAGGGCGTCGGCCGGAAGGGCGTCGGCCAGGATCCAGCACGGGACGTCGAGTTCCGCGTAGCGGGTGAAGACGGACTCCATGCCGACGGCGACGGTGGGCGCGGGATGGGCCAGGGCCTGGGCGGCCTGGCGCGCCGCTTCGAGCAGCAGCATGCCGGGGGCGTGGTCGACCGGGTGGTCGAAGAGGATCGGGTGGGTGGTGTCGGCCCGCAGGTGCCACCGGTCGCGGACGTGGGTGGGAGACAGCACCACGTCCTCGAAGCCGTCCCGGCCCACGGGTCGCGGGGACGCCGGGGGCGACAGCGGCAGGACACGGACGGCGGCGAGGTCGGCGTACCGGCCGCGCAGACGCTCGTAGACGGCCCGGTCCTGGATGGTGAAGCGCGAGCGCGCGGTGGCGAACGGGGCTCCGTCGCGCAGGACTTGAACGGTCAGGGCTATCGCGGAGGCGCGGTCACGGCGATAGGTGACCTTCGGGCAGGTGATGCGCAGTTCGACGAGGGCGGGAGCGGTGCCCGTACCCGCGCGCAGAGCCGAAGGCCCTTCGAGGCCGGCGGACGCGGGGTCCGGGCCGGTGTGCGGGGCGGGGCGGCCTTCGGGGCCGGCGGGTGTCTCCGGGCCCGGGGCGACGATGTGCCAGTCGAGGTCCTGCCACAACAGCTGGTGGCCGAACGGTACGGCGTAGGCCCCGTGGGAGAGCAGCGGCAGGGTCTGGCGGATCGTCTCGCTCAGCAGCATCGGGTCGAGCAGCCCGTGGCGGGTGCGGTAGAAGCGGTGGTCGCGGGGCCACTGGGCGGTGACGGTGAAGGCGTCCGGACCCGTGCGCTCCCAGGTCCGGAGCAGCACTTCCTCGGGCCTGGTCTTGTGCGTGTAGCTCTGCGGCACGGGTGCGAGCGAGCCGCCGGCCTGCTCCCGTACGGCGGTGACGACGTGTTCCTGGACTGCGGTGGTGACCTGTTCCCGGACAGCGTTCGACGGCATGCCTGAATCTCCCCCTGGGTTCAGCACGAGATGGACGCCGGTCCCCGTTTGGTCGTCGGGCCCGGCTCGAATAACATAGAGGTCGTTCTTTTTGTTTGTCGAGGGATTCAGGAGGCCGATCGATGGCGCGTCAGCAGGAGCGTGCGGTCAGGACCCGGGAGACACTGTTGCGCGCCGCCGCCGAGGTCTTCGACGAAGTCGGTTACTCCGGAGCGAGCATCAACAAGATCCTCGAACGGGCCGGCGCCACCACCGGGGCCATGTACTTCCACTTCAAGTCCAAGGAGGAACTGGCCCGCGCGGTCATCCTGGAACAGGCCGCCGACCTGCGGCTCCCGGAAGGCGTGGGCGGGCTCCAGCAGCTCCTGGACATGACCGCCTACCTGGCGGTCGAGATGCAGAGCAACATCCTCTTCCGGGCGGGCGTACGGCTCGCGGTGGAGCAGGGGGCCACCGAGCTGCAGGACTACGCGATCTACGAGTGGTGGGCCGAACAGTTCCGCCTGGAGCTGGAGCGGGCCCGCGAGATGGGGCAGATCCTGCCGCACGTCCAGGAGGCGGATTTCGCCCGGCTCCTGGTGGGCGCCTACACCGGCACGCAGATCATGTCCCAGATCTCCACCGGCCGGGCCGACCTGCCCGAGCGGATCGCCTCGATGTGGCGATGTCTGCTGCCGGCGCTGGCGCCGGCCGAGGTCATCGCGGAACTCGACCTGTCCCTGTACAGCGGCATCACCAGCGCTACTGCCGCCGCCGCCGCGACGGGCGGCGGCGCCCCTGTCACCACCGGGACGGAGCCCCCCGCATGAGACCCCTCAGAGTCCTGCTCACCGGCGCCACCGGCTTCGTCGGTTCCGAGGTCCTGCGCACCATGCTGCGCGGGCGCGCCGGTGGGCACGGCATCGATGTCCGCGCCCTCGCACGGACCGCTCCGCCCGGCACCCCGGACGCATCCGGTCCGTCCTGGGTGCCGGGGGACCTGTCGGACCCGGCGTCACTGCGCGGCGCGGCACGCGGAACGGACGTCCTGGTCCACCTCGCCTCCCGGGTCTCAGGCGGCCCGGAGGCGTGCGAGGCCGTCAACGTGCGCGGCACCCGGGCCCTCCTGGAGGAGGCCCGGCGTGCCGGCGTCACACGGATCGTGCACCTGTCCACCGCCGCGGTCTACGGGCCGGGACCGCACCGCGGGATCGCGGTGGACGAGGTCTTTCCCGCCCCCGTCTCCCACGCCAGCGTCACCCGGCTCGCCGGGGAACGCCTCGCCCTGGAGGCGGGGGCGGTCGTGCTGCGGCCGGGACTCGTCCTCGGCGCCGGCGACCGCTGGGTGGTGCCCGCCCTGTCGGAGCTGCGCTCCAGGGTCCCGGCCCACTGGGACGGCGGCAGCGGGCTCCTGTCGGTGGTCGACGTCACGGACCTGGCCCGGCTGATCGTCACGCTCGCCGCGACCGGCACGCCGGTGGGCCCCGCGGTGCACCACGCGAGCCATCCGGTGCCCGTCAGCAACCGCGACCTGATGGCCGCGCTGACGGAACGGGGCCTGGTGGACCCGGTCACCGCAGACTGGTCCTGGGAGAACTGCCTGCGGCGGCTGCGGGAGGTGCCGGGAAGCACGAGCGAGCGTCAGTTCTCCCTGCTGGCCCGCGACCACTGGTACCGCAGCGAGGACATCTGGCGGATCACCGGCTGCCCCGCGGGTCCCGGCCCGCTGGCCCGTCTCGCCGGGTCCACGCCCTGGTACCGCGTTCACCTGGCGGCCTGACGAGGGACGCGCCAGTGTCGTACGGCGGGACTCCCGCAAGGTGCCAAAGTCGTCCGCCGGGTGTGCGTACGGGGCGGCACCGGACCCGCCCGCCTATAGGCTCCAGGCACCGAAGCACCGACATCGTGTCGCGCGGTCCGGGGTTCCCGCGGGCCCGCAGGGCCTTCGGCCCCGGCCACCGCCGGAGGAGGGCCGAGGAAACGCCGTCCCGTCGACCGCCGGGACCGGTCGCCCGATCAGCGGGGCCGGTGGCCGACGGCGCGGTCGGCGGAGGCCGGTGACCCGAGCGCCGGGTGGCCGTCCACCCTGGCGCCGGGCGGCCGGTGACCGGTGGCCCGAACGCCGGGGCCGGCGGTCCGAACGGCACGGAACCATCCCTCCGCCGTGCGGCGCACGGCACCGGACACCCCGGGCCCGCTCCGGCCCGACGGCGCGACGCCTTCTAGCAGCCCGGAGGAACCGTGCAGCCCGGTCGAGAACAGCGGACCCCTCCCCCGCCGCCCCCGGCGGCCGCCCCCGCCCCGCGGGAACGGCGCCGTCGCGGCACGGAGGTCCCGGCATGGTGAGACAACTACGGGCCGAACAGACCCGCCACGCGCTGATCGCCGCCGCCGCCTCGGAGTTCGACCGGCACGGGTACGCCGGGACCTCCCTGTCACGGATCTGCAAGACGGCCGGCACCACCATGGGCGCGCTGACCTTCCACTTCCCCACGAAGGGCGACCTCGCGGAGGCCGTGCACGCCGCCGGGGACGCGGCGACGCTCGCCGCCCTGAGCCCCGTCGCGGCCGTACCGCGCCCCGGGATCCAGGTGGTCATCGACCTGACGATCGAGCTGGCCCGGCTGCTGGAGCGGGACGTCACCGTACGGGCCGCCGGACGGCTGGCGCGGGAGCGGGCCGCCGACGCGGCGCAGCGGCCCGCGGGATGGGTCCGTGTCCTGCGGGACCTGCTGGAGCGGGCCCGACCCGAGGGGTACGGGACCCGGGTGCCGTGCGACAGGGACCTGCGGGACGTGGAACTGCTGGTGGCCTATCTGATGGCCGGCGCCGAGGCGTCGGTGCGGTCCGGGGCCGAAGGCGGCAGCGTCTCACAGGAGTTGCGCGGCTTGTGGGCGTTCCTGACGTGCGGCGGGCTGCACGCGGCCCTCACGAGAGACACCTCCCCGTCGGAGGGATCCGCCCGCTCGGGAAGCACCGTCCTCCCGGCAGGGTCCGCCCGCGCCGGGGACGGTTCCTCCGCCGGGGGCCCGGAGGGGCCGCGCTGAGTTCCTCGACTCGCCCTCTGCCACACCCGACTACCTTTTCGGCGCCCCTGTCGCGTCTCGCGCCGCCCCGTTTCCCCGCCCCGCCCGTCTCCCCCGCCGGACCCGTCACACCCGTCGTACCGAAGGAGCGCCCCCATGACCACCGCCCGACGCCACGCGCTCGTCATCGGTGCATCCCGCGGCATCGGAGCGGCCGTCGCCACCGAACCGGCCGCCGCCGGACACGCCGTGGCCGTGGCCCGGCTCGCCTCCGAGCGGGCGGAGTGGGCCGGCGGTGCCGTACTCGGCCTCAACGGCGCCTCCCACCCGCGCTGAGACACGGCGCCCCACACCCCCGCACATCACGCGTCACCCATCACGCATCACTTGGAAAGGGACTCCCATGGACGGTACGACGGTGCGCGCGGCGCTCCTGCAGATCGACGTAGACCCTGGCGAGACGGCCGGTGCCCGCCGCGAGCGCGTCGCGGAGCTGGTCCGGGCCGAACGCGGTGCGGACCTGGTGGTACTGCCCGAGCTGTGGCCGGTCGGCGCCTTCGACTTCGAGCGGTTCGGCTCCCACGCGGAGCCGCTGGCGGGCCCGACGTCCGCGGCGATGGGGGCGGCCGCCCGCGAGGCCGGGGTGTGGCTGCACGCCGGTTCGATCGTCGAGCGGTGCCCGGACGGGGCGCTGCGCAACACCTCGCTGCTCTTCGGACCCGACGGCCGGCCGCGCGGCACGTACCGGAAGATCCACCGCTTCGGCTTCGACCGCGGCGAGGCCGCCCTGATGGCCGCCGGACAGGAGGTCGTCACCGCCCCGCTGACCGGCACCGGGCTGACCGCGGGCCTGGCCACCTGCTACGACCTGCGCTTCCCCGAGCAGTTCCGGCTGCTCGTCGACGCCGGCGCCGATCTCCTGGTCGTCCCGGCCGGATGGCCCGCACGGCGGCGCTCCCACTGGTCGCTGCTGGCGCGCGCCCGCGCGGTGGAGTCGCAGGCGTACGTACTGGCCTGCAACACCGCGGGCACGCACGCCGGGGTGGAGCAGGCCGGACACAGCGTGGTCGTCGACCCGTGGGGCGAGGTGGTCGCCGAAGCGGGTGCCGGGGAGCAGGTGCTGCGGGTGGAGCTGGACCCCGGCCTGGTCGCCCGCACCCGCGAGGAGTTCCCCGTGCTGCGCGACCGGAGGCTGGGCGTGCCGCAGCCCGCGTAGAGCCGGCCTGGAGCGGCCGGGGCGCCGGACTTGCCTAAGTGGACGGGGAGTTCGGCCCCCGGGACGGTCGGCACTTGTGGCCGCGCGGCAGCCGTGTAACGCTCTTTCCCGAGCCCGTATGTCGTTTTCCGGACGCTCTCCGTACCGCCCGAACCGCCGTGCTCCACAGGCCCGTTCGCGCGGACGGCGGCTCATCGCCCCCTCTCCCGAAGCGCCGCCCCGTGCGGCGCTTTCGTGTTCACCGACCCCGAAGAAGCTAGGAGTTGGCCGTGGCCGACGAAACGTCCCAGTGCGCCTCGACGCGCTGCCGCAGGGCGGACGGCGGCATCGCCCGCCCGCACGGGCGGCGCGCGGAAACCGGCAGCCGTCTGTGCGGCCTGTGCCGCCGGGCCGTCGCGCGTGACGTGGCCGCCCTGCCGGGACTGTACGGGCACAGCGAGTCCGAGCGGGGCAGGCCCTCCGGCGGCGCTCCCGCGCAGCGCGTCACCGGCAGCCGGGAGGCCGGGCTGCCGGTGCGGCCCTCGGCCCTGGAGGCCCGCCACGACGTGGTCGCCGTGCTGTCCGCCTGGTCGCGCCTGGTGGTGGACGAGGTGGCGGACGCGGTGCCGCCGCGCCGTACGGTGGCCGACATGGCCGCCTTCCTCGGCCGGTACGCCGACCGGCTGGCGGCCCGTCCGGAGGCAGGCCGGTTCGCCGACGAGATGGCGCGGGCGACGGCGGCGCTGCGCCGGGAGGACAGCGCTCCGGCGACCGGCCTCGTCTCCCTCGGACCGTGCGTCGAAGAGGGCTGCGCGGCCGAGGTGTTCCTGCCCCGCCGGGGCGGCGAGGGCCTGCTGCTGCGCGGGCCGGTCTGCGCCGCGGGGCATGTCCTGACCCCGCGCCAGTGGCTCGCCCTGCGGGAGGCGGCGTGAGCGCCCGCGCCCGCCGGGTGCCCACGGAACTCGCGGCACTCGCCCTCGGCGTCCGGGAGGTCACGATCCGCCAGTGGGCCCGACGCGGCAAGATCACCCGGTACGGGACCGCGCGGCGCGCCCTGTACGACCTCGACGAACTGACCGAACTCGCCCGTACGACCACGCCCACTCCCGAACCCGCGCCCGCTCCTCCTGGAGCGCCCGCGCACGGACCCGCCTCCTGAGCCACGCCCGCGCACGGCCCCGACTCTTCGGCCACGCCCGTCGGCCGTGAGCGCGGCCGGGGGCACCGGAGGCCGGTGCCCCCGGCTCCCGTGACCGACGCGGCGGGACAGGGGCGGCCGTCCACCCCACCCCGCACCTGTCCCGGCCCCCTCCCCCAGCACCCCTGGATCAGGACACCCCCATACCCCATCTGACCGTTTTATCCGCATTCACTCGCATTCATCCGCAAGGAGAGACGACACCCCATGGACACCACCGACTGGCAGCAGCACTGGAACAACCGGCGTGACCCCTTCGTGCAGGAGTGCCTCGAGGCCCGCGACGACCTGCTCGCGGACCTCAAGGACCCCGGATCCGCGCAGGAACGCGTGCTGCGCGACATCATCGGCGTCTGCGCCGACTCCCTCCACTGGAAGGCGCGGGGCTACAACGTCACCGCCGAGGACCCCTCCCTCTTCCGTTCGGTCCTGCCGATCAGGCGGTACGCCGACTTCCTCCCGGAGATCGAGCGCGAGACCCGCACCAAGGGAGGCGTGCTCTCCTGCAGCCCCGTACTGCGCTGGCTCAAGACCAGCGGCACGACCGGGGTGCCCAAGCGGGTCCCGTACACCCTGCACTGGCTGCTCACGTACCGCATTCCCGCCATGAAGGCCATGTGGGGCACCTACCTCCTGCACCACCCCGAACTCCTCGCCCACCCCTGGGCCACCCTGGACACCCAGACCGTCCGCGAGGACGTGTACGACTTCGTGCACGGCGTGGAGCACCAGGCGATCAGCAACCGGCACCCGCAGATCAACAGCCGTGACTGGAACCCGCCGTGGTACCAGTCCCCCTGGTTCGACACCCAGGCCCCCGCCACCCACGCGGGCCGGATGTACCACCGCATCCGCCACCTCGTCGGCAAGGACCTGCACTACATCTCGGCCATCAACCCGAGCACGCTCATCTCGCTGCGCGACCTGGTCGCCGAGCACGGCGAGGATCTCGTACGCGAGCTGCGCGAGGGCACGCTCGACGGCCGGCCGTGGTCCGAGCCGGACGAGACGGCGGCCCGCCACCTCGAATCGGTGCTGGCCAAGGGAGAGTTCAGCCTGACGGACGTGTGGCCGTCGCTGACCCTGTACAGCTGCTGGCTGTCCTCCAGCGCGGAGCTGTACCGCGCCAAGCTGGACGCGGTGCTGCCCGGTGTCAGCAAGCTGCCGTTCATGGGCTGCGGCACCGAGGGCGTGACCTCCGTACCGGTGGACGACTCGCTGGACAGCCAGCCGCTCGCGGTCGGCCAGGCGTTCTTCGAGTTCGTCCCCGCCGACGTGCCGCTGGGCGAACTGGTCGACGCGGGGACCCCGGTACGGACGCTGTTGTTCGACGAGGTCGAGGCGGGCCGCGACTACCACCTGATCATGACCCAGGGCAACGGCCTCTACCGGCTGTGGACCGGTGACATCTACCGCGTCGACCGGATCGTCGACGGCACCCCGTGGCTGCACTTCGTCCACCGGGACGGGGTGTTCCACTCCTTCACCGGAGAGAAGATCACCGAGGCGGAGGTCACCCGGGCCATCAAGCAGGGCATGGGCGGGCTCGGTCTCGACACCGGCCTGTACATGTGCGGGCCGCGGTGGGCCGAGCCGCCGCACTACGTCGTCGCCGCCGAGGTCCCCGTTCCGGGCGGACACCTCGACCGGGCCCTCTCCCTGGCCGTGGACCGGGAGCTGTGCGAGGTCAACATCGAGTACGCCTCCAAGCGGGACAGCGGCCGGCTCGGGCCGCTGGAGGTGCGCACCGTGCCGCTCGACGCGATCACCGCGTACGCCGAGTCCCGCCGGCAGGCGGGCAACGCCACCCAGTACAAGTACAAGCCGTTCCACCAGGACGTCGACTTCATGACCGGCATCGACGCCTTCACCGCCGGCACCCCGGTCGCCACCGTCACGGGCACCTCCGGCGCTCCGGTCACCACCACACCGGCCGACGCTCCCGTCGGCACACCGGTCGCCCTCGCCGCGGTCACCGCCGCCGGCCACTTCGCACGCTGAGGAGAACAACGAGATGATCGAGACCAAGAGGCCCCCGCAGAACACCCGCCGCGAGATAATCGACCTGCCGTCCGGCGGAGTCGACCTGGCCCTGCACCTCTGGCGGCCCCAGCGGGTCAAGGGCGCCGTCTTCTACTTCCACGGCCTGCAGAGCCACGCCGGCTGGATGTGGGAGGTCGGCCCCCGCTTCGCCGACAACGACATCGCCTTCTTCGTCCTGGACCGGCGGGGCAGCGGGATCAGCCCCGGTGACCGCGGGGACCTGCCCGGGGCCGAGACCCTGCTCGGTGACTACGTCGCCGCGCTGGCCCACGTACGGGAGATGATCGGCGACGACGTGCCGCTGTCGCTCTTCGGCCACTGCCTGGGCGGCTCCTTCATGGCCGCCCTCATGCACCACCCGGACTTCACCACCCGCT
Source organism: Streptomyces sp. NPDC058751 (assembly GCF_042746485.1). Taxonomy (NCBI): domain Bacteria; kingdom Bacillati; phylum Actinomycetota; class Actinomycetes; order Kitasatosporales; family Streptomycetaceae; genus Streptomyces; species Streptomyces sp. NPDC058751. Next base: position 32,627 of record NZ_JBHYPZ010000026.1, read on the forward strand.
ACGACGCCGCCGTGTTCTGCTCGTCCTGGCTGGGGCGCATGCACGCCACGCTCGGCGACGACGAACTGCGGGCGCTGGCCGCCGGGACCGGCACCGAGCCGTGGGACGCGGGCCTGAGGTCGCGGGACTTCACCGACGACCCCAAGTACCGGGAGTTCATCGACCACGACGACCTCGCCGTACGCCTGATCACCCGCCGCTCGCGGGCCACCCTGCTGGAGATCGAACGACGCTACCTGGAGCCGGGCACCCGGGCGCTCCCGGCGGTCCCGGCCACCTTCGTGTCGGGCATGAGCGACCCCATCGTCGACCTCGACAGCGCCCACCGGGTGTTCGCCGCGATGGCACCGGACCGCGGGACGATCATGAAGCTGCCCACCGACAAGCACTACCTCTTCTTCACCGGCGTGAGCGCGGACCTGGTCGACTGGACCTCCACCCACACCCTGCTCCAGGGGCTCGACCGTGATGTCTGAGGCCGCCGTGCTCTACCGGGTGCGCCAGCCCATGCACACCCGTTTCGACCACCCCGCGGCGCGCCGCGCCGCGTCCGACAGCCTGGTCCTGCGGCTCGCCTGCGACGGCGTCAGCGGCATCGGCGAGTGCGCGCCCCGGACGTACGTGACCGGCGAGAGCGGCGAGTCCGTCGTCGCGGCGCTGCGCCGGACGCCACTGGAGCGGGTCTTCTCGCTCCTGCGCGGCGAGCCGCCGGCCGGACTCCTGGAGCGGATCCGGCGCGAGGGCTTCGCCGGGGTCTTCGGGACCACCGGCGGGAACAACCTGCTGTGCCTGCTGGAGACGGCGGTCCTGGACCTGCTCGGCCGGCGGCTGGGGCTCGGTGCGGCGGAGCTGATCGGCGACGCCGGGCCGGCGACGGCGGGAGGAACGCCCCCGGCCGCCCCGCCGGTCCCGCAGGCCCCGCCGGTCCCGCAGGCCCTGCCCGTCTCGCAGGTGCTGGACCTGAGCATCACGGCCGAGGAGTTCCTGGCCACCCGCGGTCCGTTCCACTTCGTCAAGATCAAGGCGTCCGACGACATCGAGCGCGACGCCCGCAGCGTCCGGGCGGTGCGCGCGCACGTGGGTGACGGCGTGCCGGTCATGGTGGACGCGAACATGAGCTGGACCGAGGCCACCGCGCTCCCCCACGCGTGGCGGCTGCGGGACGCCGGGGCGGACTACGTGGAAGAGCCGCTGCCCAAGGGCTCCTGGGCCGCTCTGGGCGCCCTGCGCCGCCGGGCGGGGCTGAAGATCATGCTGGACGAGTCCCTGTGCACCCCCGAGGACGCCCGGACGGCGGTCGAGGCACGGGCGTGCGACGCCTTCAACATCCGGGTCGCGAAGAACGGCGGCCCGCTGGGCGCGGCCCGTCTCATCGGCCACGCCCGCCGGCACGGCATCGCGTTCCAGATCGGTGTCCAGGTGGCCGAGGTCGGGCCGCTGATCAACGCGGGCCGGGCGCTGGCCTTCCGCCACCGTGACGCGCTGACCGTCGAGGCGGGCCAGAGCGACCGCTTCTTCCCCGAGATGATCGTCTCGCCGCGCCCGGTCGTCGACCGCCGCGCCAACACCCTTTCGCCCGCACCGGGCCCCGGCTTCGGCATGAGCCTGAACGACGCGGCCGGGCAGTGGGCCGTGCTCGTCCTCCCCGAGGAAAGCGGATCCTGGCGGCCCGTGGCCTCCCCGCGCCCCGCCGCCCACGCCTCGCGCTGAGCACCGCGCCCCGACAGCCCGGCCCCCGCCCGGCCCTGCCCTGCCCTGCCCTGCCCTGCCCCGACATCCAGCATCCGACATCTGCCGTGCCGCCCGCTCCCACACCGGTGCGGCGGCCCCAAAGGAGATCTCCGCCATGAACGTGTTCTTCGAATGCACCTACCAGGGCGAGCGCCACTTCGGCCTCGGCCTGCCCGGGGACGGCGAGCCGGTCCGGCTCCACCCGGTCCGCCCCGCCGAGGACCTGGGCGCCGCGGTCGTCGCCGCGGTGTCGGCGGCGGGCGGTGACGGCGCCGCGCTGCGGGCGGCGCTCACCGCCGGCCGGCCCGAGGTGGTCGTCCCGGCCGACGGACGCGACGGCCTCGTGCCGCGGCCCCCGCTGTTGCCCGCGTCCGTCGGCGACGCGATGGTCAGCGGTTTCATGCAGACCCACAACGTCAAGGTCGACGCCGCCACGCAGGCGCAGCCCAACTGGTTCGTCAAGGGGCTCGGGGAGGTCCTGAAGGTCTCCGGCGAGCCGCTGTCCGTACCGCCGGGCGCCGTCGCGCTGTGCGAGGAGGCGGAAGTGGTGCTGGTGTTCGTCACCGACGAACACGGCAGCCCGCGCTACACCGGCTACACCTTCGGCAACGACCTCACCGACATCGGCCGGTTCCGGCGCCACCCCGGGCACCTGTCGTACGCGAAGCTCTGCGACGCCGGGGTGGCGCCCTGGCTGTTCCTGGACGAGCCGCCCCGGTCGGTGACCGGGCGCGTGACGATCGAGCGGGACGGCGCGCGGGTCTGGGAGGGCGAGTTCGCCACCGGGACCGAGGCGCTGCACTACGGGCTCGAGGACATGATGTCCGGGCTGTTCTCCCACGGGGCGCTGCTGCACCCGGGGCGGGTGCACTACGTGTATCTCGGCGCCGACCGCAGCAGTTTCCACGGCGGGTTCACGATGGCCGACCGGGACCGCGTCACGCTCGACTTCGACAGCCACGGGGTCGGCCTGACCAACACGGTCTCCTGGCCCGGCCAGGGGGCGCCGCGGCCGGTCGCGGGACGAGTCGCGGGATGACGCCGGCCGGGGTGCTGCGCAGGCTCAGCGGGACCGAGGCGGCCTGCGCCTACCGGCACGCGCTGACCGGCGGCCGGACCCAGGCCGCCACGCGTCTGACGGTGGCCGCCGTGTTCTCCCCGGCGTACGTGGAGCGGGCCGTGGCGCGGTGGGCGCGGGGGTTTCGCGCGCTGTCCCTGAGGATCGTGGAGGAGGGCGGGAGCCTGTGGTTCCACGAGGTGCCCGGCTTCGCGCCCGACCAGCTCCGGCAGGAGATGCGTACGGCGTCCGGCCCCCATCCCGCCTGGGACCTGGGATCCGGTGCCGGGGGCCTCCCGGCGTCCGGCGCCGGGGACGTCCTGACGGCCGGGGGCCCGCTGTGGCGGCTGGGGGTGGGACACGATCCGGCCGCCGCCGCGACGCACCTGCTGCTGACCTGTCACCCGGCGCTGTGCGACGGCCCGTCCACGGCGCGGCTGCTGCGGGCACTGCTGGACGCCCTGCTCGGGCAGGGCGCGGCCGGCTGCGGCCGGCCGGGCTACCGGCAGGACCCGGCCCCGGACGCGGACGAGCTGACCTACCGGGCGCCGCCGCCCCCGTACCCGGGTACGGGGATGGAACCGATCCCGGGGGCGGGGCCGGTCCCGCCCCCGCGGACCCCGCTCGCACGCCGTGCGGCGGGGCCGAAGAGCGCGGCCCCGGGTCCGGGGGCGACGGGGACGGTCGCGGCGGCCGGCGGTGCGGGAGGCGTGGTGCCGGTGTCGCTGACCGCGCGGCAGAGCGCGCGCCTGACGGCGTGGTGCGGGCGGCACCGCATCTCCGCGGGCCAGTTCTTCGCGGCGGCGCTGGCCGACTCCTGTGCGCGGGCGGCGGGCGAGGAGGAGGTGGCGCTGCTGACGGCGGTCTCGTTGCGGGGGCGGTACGCGGAGAGCGTCCGGGTGTCCGAGGTCGGCTGTTTCGTCAACGTCGTACGGGCGACCGTACGGGCCGGGGACGGTGGCGCGCTGGTGGAGCGCGCCCGCGCGTACGGTCTGGCGGTGCGGGCGGCGGACGCCGCCTGGCGCCCGGTCCGGCAGGACCACGCCCGCATCCGGCGCGCGGTCGAGGACGAGACGGCGGCCTCCGGCGGCGGGCTCGTCTTCCGGGTCGCGCAGGAGGGGTACGTGGACACCGTGCTCGGTCATCACGCGGCCCTGGTGACCCGGTACGGGACCACCCCGTACGGAGCCGTCCCGCACCCGGCCGGGCACGCCGTCCCGGACGGGGCCGCTCCGTACGTGTCCGCGGACGGGACGAACGGCGGGTACGGAGCCGCGTACGGGACCACCCGCGGGGCGGCCGTGCGCGGCGCGGTTCCCCGGCCGCCCGGCGTCCTGCACCTGTCCCGCTTCAGGGGAGCCCTCACGCTGTCACTGGGGATGCCGGGCCTCCCGGAATCGGGGGCGGGGGCGGGGACTCCGCCCGGCGACGGGGGTCTCACCGCGCCCGAGATCGCGGCGGAACTGACCGCGCGCGCCCTGGACCTCGTCGCCTGACCCTGCGGACCCCGTCGCCCGACCCTGCACACCCTGTCGCCCGACCCTGCACACCCTGTCGCCCGACTCTGCGCACCGCTTCCACGTATGCGCAGGTCAAGCCGTATTTTCCGGCCGATCTCGCAAGCGGACTTCGCTAAGTATCCGGCAGCCCCCACCCCGGAGTCGAAAACAAAGCGATCGTTCTCTATTCTTTTAGTGCGGCGCCGTTCGGGGCCGGGACAGCAGGACCAGCGGGAGGGACACGAGCGATGGCGACGAAGCCGGGCACGCGGGCACGGACATCGGTCTCAGCGTTCACGCAGGAGCTCTTCGGGCGGCTGCCCCGGGCCGACCAGCGGCGGTGGGCGCACGCCTACATGGAGGGGCTGCTGACCACACCGGGCAAGAAGAGCGTGCGGCGCCTGGCGGCGACCGTGTCGGACTCGTGCACGGCCCCCCAGTCCCTGCACCAGTTCATCAACGCCAGCCCCTGGGCGTGGGAGCCCGTACGCGCCGAGCTGACCCGCTGGGTCCAGCGGCACACCGCGCCCCGCGCCTGGACCATCGGACTGGCCGTGGTCCCCAAGCGCGGCGACCGGTCCTGCGGTGTGCACCGCCGCTTCGTGCCCCAGGCCGGCCGCACCCTCAACTGCCAGGTCGGTCTTGGCGCCTTCCTCTCCACGGACACCGAGGACGTACCCGTCGACTGGCGTCTGCTGCTGCCCGACCCGTGGTCCAACGACCCGGCGCTGCGCCGGCGGGCCCGCATCCCCGAGAGCACCGGGCACCGCTCCGCCGAGGCACAGGCCCTCGACCTGGTCGAGGGCCTGCCCACGGCCGGGCGGCTCGCCGAGGTGCCGGTGGTCGCGGACCTCGACGGCTACGCGGACGGCGGGGAGATCGTGCGGGCGCTGAGCTCCCGGGGACGCCACTTCGTCCTCGCGGTGCCCTCCGCCCTGCCGGTCCTGGCCGTCCCGGCCCCGCCGCCGGGCGTCCGCCCGGCCCGTCAGGACCACCAGTCCGCCCTGACGGCACGGCAGTTCCTCACCCGCCGCGAGGCCCTGGCCCCGCACCCCGTGACGTTACGGACCCGGCGGGGCGAGGAGCGCGCGGCGCACGTCCTGACCGGCCTGGTCCGGCTGCCGGAACCGGAGCCGGGGGCGGCCCGGCCGGCCCGCGCCGCCGGACACCCGTCCGTCTACCGGGTGTTCGCCGAGCGGGACCCGGAAACCCGCCGCCTCGGACGGACCTGGATCACCAGTCTGGTGAACCGGCCCGCGGGCGAACTGCTCGAACTCGCGGCCCTGCACGCCGGCACCGCCGACACCGTACGGCAGCTGGAGGACGACTTCGGGCTGCGCGCCTTCGAAGGCCGGTCCTACCCCGGATGGCACCACCACATGACGCTGGTCTCCGCCGCCTTCGCGTACAGCAGCCTCACCACCGCACGAAGGGGCGGCAACTGATGGCGCTTCCCAGGACGTTCTGGCTGCTCTGGGCCGGGCAGACCGTCAGCCGGCTGGGCATCCTCGCCCCGGCCTTCCTGGTCCTCTTCCTGGAGCAGGACCACCTGGTCGACGCCCGCACCACACCGGTCATGGTCGGCCTGTTCGGGGCCGGCGTCCTCGTCTCCGGTCTGGTGGGCGGCGCGGTGGCCGACATGATCGGGCCGCGGCGCACGATCATCGCCGCCCAGCCGCTCGCGGCCGCCACGGCCCTGCTGTTCCTCGTGACCACCGACGTGTACGCGCTCGGCCTGCTCTCGCTCGCGACCGGTTTCCTGTCGGCGGTGGACCGGCCGGCCGGCGCCGGGCTGATCGCCGGGATCGTCCCCCCGGAGCAGTTCTCGAAGGCCTACAGCCTCCTCCTCGTCGGCTTCAACGTCGGGATGTCGCTGAGCCCGGTCATCTCCGGGTTCCTGCTCTCCGCCTACCCGCCCGCGCTGTTCCTCGTCTGGGCCGCCGGCAGCGCCGTCTACGCGCTCCTGGTCTGCGGCCTGCCCGCCGACAGGAAGAGCCCCGAGGAGCCCGGCGGGAGCGGGGCGTCGGCCCTGCGGCGCGCGGCACGCAGCATCGGCGAGCCCTACCGCTCACCGGTCCTGGTCGCCTTCCTCGCCCTCGTCTTCCTGCTGGCCTGCGTCTACCTCCAGGTCAACTCGGCCCTGCCGCTGGACATGCGCCGGTCGGGGCTGAGCCCCGGGGACATCGGCATCGTGCTGGCGGTCAACGCGGTGCTCTCCATCGCCCTGCTCCCCCTGGTGCCCAGGGTGGTCAAGGGGATGGGCGACGAGACGCCGCTCGTCCTGGCGGCCGCGCTGATCGCCGTCGGCTTCGGCGTCAACGCCCTGGCGGACGACATCGTCCTGTTCACCGCGGCGACCGTCGTCTGGACGCTCGGCGAGGTCCTGTGGGCGCCCATGTCGGCGACCTTCATCGCCTCCCGGGCCCCCGAGGGACGCGTCAGCACGTACCAGGGCTCCTACTTCTTCGCCTGGAACGCCGCCTTCGTCATCGGCGGTCCCGTCGGGATCACCGTGGCGAACGCCTACGGATACCCGTTCCTGTGGACCGGCCTGCTCGTCCTCGGCCTCGGCGTCGCCGTCGGCTTCAGGTCCCTGCCGCGGATCTCCGGCTTCGCCGCCACCACCGCGAAGCGGCCGGTCCCCGACCAGGACCCCGAGACCGCCGCGGCGCCGGGCCCGACCGGCCGGCCCTGATCCTCCCCACCCCAGTTCCCCGTCCCAGCCACAACCCCAACCCAGGGAATCGACATGACCGTACAGACCCCGCGCACCGCCCTCCTGATCGGCGCGGCGGGCGGAATCCTCCAGGACGTGGCGCGCGGCCTGGCCCGCGAAGGGCACACCCTCGTCCTCTTCGACCGGAACGAGGAGGCCGTGAACCGCCTCGCCGCCGAACTGGCACGGCAGACCAAGGTCGACGTGGTCGTCGGCGACATCACCGACATCCCCGCGGCGCAGGCGCAGCTCGCCGACATAGTCGACCGGCACGCCCCCTCCATCCTGGTCAACGGGGTGGGCGGCGACACCCGGGTCATCGGGTACGCGGACCTGACCGAGGAGCACTTCGGCCAGTCCCACCTGGAGAACGTCGTCAGCACGTTCGTCGCGATCAAGGCGTGTGCCCCGCGGATGGCGCAGGACGGCTACGGACGCATCGTCAACTTCGCCTCGGCCGGCGGCCGCACCTACAGCCACTTCAACAACGCCGCCTACGTCGGCGCCAAGGCCGCCGTGATCGGCATGACCAAGCAGATGGCCTACGAGCTCGCCCCCGCCGGGGTCGTGGTCAACGTGGTCGCCCACGGGCCCATCGCGACCGACCGGGTGGCCGGCGCCTGGGAGCGCCGCGACCCGGAGCAGAAGCGGGCGGTGCTCTCGAAGCTGCCGATGCGGCGCATGGGCACGGTCGCCGAGGCGGTCGGCAGCGTCCTGCACCTGTGCTCCGAGAGCGCCGGCTACTCCACCGGCGCGGTGATCGACGTCAACGGCGGCCTCTACATGTGAGCCCCAGGACCGGAAAGAGCGAAGAGGAGACAACCGTGGCGAAGTTCGTCGTCGAATTCGAGTACAACGTGGACCGCGCGGGACGCCAGGAACTGCACCCGGCGCACGCCGAGAACCTCCACCGCCTCGCCCGGAGCGGCGTGCTGCTCCTGGGCGGGCCGCTGGCCGACGAGAACGCCGGCCTGCTGCTCTACGAGGTCGAGGACCGGGCCGAACTCCAGAAGGTGCTGGACGCCGAGCCCTACGTACAGGGCGGGATCGTCGCCGCCACCCGCATCCGCCAGTGGTCGCCCGGCAAGGGCAGCTGGATCACGGAAGGAAGGAAATGACCTTGAGCACCACGACATCGTCCGCGTCCGAGGCCGCGGACACGGCGGACAGCGGCTGGGCGGCCCTGGCCCTGCGCCAGGAAGCGCTGCACGCCGGGATCGCCGATCCCGCGATGGACTCGATGCGGATCCTCAGCGAGACCGCCATGAAGTTCCCCGACGCCCTCTCCTTCTCCTCGGGGGCGCCCTACGACGGGAACCACGACCTGGCGGACCTCTCCTTCCACATCGACCGCTACGTCAAGCACCTCCAGGAGAGCGGCGTCCCGCAACACCGCATCACGCGGACGCTGTTCCAGTACGGGCCGGTGAACGGCTTCATCCAGGACGACGTGGCGCGGATGCTGCGGCAGGACGAGGACATCGACGTCCCCGCCGAAGCCATCATGATCACGCACGGCTTCCAGGAAGCCACGCTGGTCGCCCTGCGCGGTCTGTTCGCCGGCCCCGACGACGTGCTGCTGAGCGTCTCCCCGGCCTACGTCGGCATACGCGGTGCGGCCCGGATGCTCGACATCCCCGTCGAGGGTATCGCCGAGGGCCCCGACGGCCTCGACCCCGAGGCGGTGGCCGCGGCGGCGCGCGGCGTACGGGCCGGGGGCAGGCGGCCGGTCGCGCTCTACCTCGTCCCCGACTTCTCCAACCCCTCGGGCACGGTGCTGCCGGTCGAGGCCCGCCGCCGGCTGCTGGAGGTGGCGGCCGAGGAGGACCTGGTCATCCTGGAGGACAACCCCTACGGATTGTTCGCACGGGACGGCGAGGCGATGCCGACCCTCAAGTCGCTGGACACCGAGGGCCGTGTCATCTACCTCGGCTCGTTCGCCAAGTCGGCCTTCCCCGGCGCCCGCCTGGGCTACCTCGTCGCCGACCAGCCGGTCACCGCCGCCGACGGCGTCACCCGCACGCTGGCGCAGGAACTGTCCAGGGCCAAGGCCATGTTCAGTGTCGGATCGTCCTCCCTGTCCCAGGCCGTGGTCGGCGGCATCCTCGTCGAGAACGGCCACACCCTGCGCCCCGCGACGCGTGAGCTGGCCGCCGTCTACCTGGAGCGGCTCCAGGCCACGCTGGACAGCCTCGCCGAGCACTTCCCGCCCGAGCGGTACGCCGAGCACCGGGTGCGCTGGAACACCCCGCGCGGCGGCTTCTTCCTCACCGTGGAGGTGGGGTTCGAGGCCGGGCTGGCGGAGATGGAGCGCTGCGCCCGCGACTACGGCGTGAGCTGGGCGCCGATGAGCATGTTCCACATCGGCGGCGGCGGTGAACGGCAGATCCGGCTCGGTTTCAGCAACCTCGCGCCGGAGGCGATCCGCGAGGGCGTCGCGCGCCTGGCCCGCTTCATCTCGGAGTCACCCCGCGCGTAGGACCCCGTCCTGCCCGCACACCCGCACACCCGCACGCCCCGCACTCCCGTACCCCTCGCACCCCCGCTGTGCACTCCCCCTGGTGAACGAGCGACGACGCGTCGCGTCAGAAGAAGGACGACCATGAGCCAGACCAGCAGTCAGCGGCCCACCGTCGTGGTGGTCGACGGCTACTCCGCCGGAAACTTCTACCCCGCGGCCTTCACCGAGACCGGTGCACGGGTCGTCCACGTGCAGAGCACCCCGGAACTCATCCCCTCCATGCTCGCCCCCGACCTGTCGGCCTACGACGAGAACATCGTCGAGGGCGACGAGGAGGCGCTGCTGGAACGGCTCCGTCCGTACGCCCCGGCCTGTGTGGTCGCCGGCCAGGAGGGCGCCGTACCGCTGGCGGACCGCCTCTCCGAGGCGCTCGGCGTCCCGTCCAACGGCACCCGTCTGTCGGCGGCCCGCCGGGACAAGTACGAGATGATCGAGGCGCTGCGGCGGGCCGGGGTGCGGTGCGCCGACCAGTTCAAGAGCGGCGACGTGCGGGAGCTGGTCCGCTGGGCCGAGGAGCGGGGCGTGTACCCGGTCGTCGTCAAGCCGCTCAGTTCGGCCGCCTCGGACGGCGTGTACGTCTGCGACAGCGCCGAGGAGGTGGCGGCCGCGGCCTCCGCCGGGCTGGCCTCGCAGGACATCTTCGGCGCGGCCAACACCGAGATCCTCGTCCAGTCGTACCTCAAGGGCACCGAGTACATCGTCGACACGGTCAGCAGTGACGGCGAGCACTACGCCTGCGGTGTGTGGCAGTACGAGAAGACGCTCCTGCCCTCGGGCAAGAACATCTACAACCGGGACATCCTCCTGGCCCCGGACGCCGGGCCGGTGCCGGCCCTGGTGGCGTACGTACGCGAGGTGCTGGCGGCCCTCGACGTCCGCTGGGGGCCCGCGCACGCCGAGGTCATCATGACCGAACAGGGCCCGGCGCTGGTCGAGATCGGCACCCGCCTGAACGGCAACATCCACGCCGGCTTCCACGACGTGTGCCTCGGCCACAACCAGGCGGGGCTGGCGGCCCGCGCGTACGTCCGGCCCGAGGAGTTCCGCCGTGAGTACGGCGGCCGCGTCTACACCCGCCTGCAGCCCGGCGTCGTCTACAACACCCCCACCGAACAGGACGGTGTCGTCGACGCCGTCGACACCGTGGCGGTGGACGAGATCCGCGCGCTCGACAGCGTGTTCCTGGCCGGCCTGAAGCTGGCCCCGGGCTCGCGGATCCGCCCCACCACCGACCTGCTGACGAGCTCCATGCGCGTCTACCTCACGGCGCGCGACGAGGCGCTGCTCGACGCCGACTACGAGAAGGTCCGCGGCCTCAAGGACAGCGTCTACCGCGTCACCCCTCAGCCTCAGCCGTAACCCACCGCTCTCCGCGCGTCCTCGCGCACGTACCCGGATCCGGACCCGGTTCCGGACCGAGAGATCCAGACCCGCTTCCGTCTTCTTCATGTTCCCCGGAGGAATGCTGTGCACAGCCGTATCGGTCTCTTCCTGTCCCCCGTCCACGAGACCGGCCAGGACCCGCACCTCGCCGTCCGCCGCAACCTCGACCTGGTCGAGCACGCGGACCGCCTGAACTTCGACGAGGCGTGGTTCGGCGAGCACCACACCCTGGGCTGGGGCCTGGTCGGCGCGCCCGAGACGATGATCGCCGCGGCCTCCCAGCGCACCGGCCAGATCAAGCTGGCGCACGGCGTCGTACCGCTGTCCGGGCACCACCCCTTCCACGTCGCCAGCCGGGCCGTCCACCTCGACCACCTCAGCCGCGGCCGCTACATCCTCGGTGTCGGCCCCGGCGTCCCCTTCGACGCGAAGATGTTCGGCCTCGCCCCCGACGTCCAGCGCCGCCGCCTGGACGAGGCCCTGCCGACCGTCCTGGAGCTCGTCAACGGCGACTCCCGGATCACCCAGAAGACCGACTGGTACGAACTCCAGGACGCGAAGCTGCAGTTGCCCCGCTTCAACCCCCACGGCATCGAGGTGGCCATGGCCACCAGCGGCACCTCGTCCTCCAGCCCGCGCCTGGTCGGCAAGTACGGTCTGAGCATGACGTCGTTCGCGCTGCCCTTCGCGCTGATGACGCCGGGCGCCCCGGACCACATCGGCCTGGCGCAGCAGTGGAAGTACGCGGAGGAGTCCGCGGACGAGCACGGCCGGACCCTGCGGCGCGAGGACTGGCGCATCGCGCTCCCGGTGCACGTCGCGGAGACCCGCGCCGAGGCGTTCGCCGACGTCCGCGAGGGGTACGACCGCTGGCTGTTCGAGTACTTCGGCAAGGCGGCCGGCCGCGAGGTCATCAGCCCGGACACCCCGCGCGAGAGGGCGCTCGAGGCCCGGGTGGAGGCCGGTGGCGCGCTCGTCGGCTCGGTCGAGGACGTCGTGCAGGGCATCCGGCGCATGCAGGAGGCCACCGGCGGCTTCGGCAGCCTCCTGGTCTACGTGGCCGACTGGACCTCGTACGAGAAGACCAACCGCAGCCTGGAGCTGCTGGCCCGCTACGTGTCCCCGCAGATCACCGGCTCCGCGGCCCGTCCGCAGGAAGCGGTGGACTGGGCCGTCGCGAGCCGCGCCGCCGGCCGCTGACCCTCACCCGCGGCGCGGGGCGGGTCAACCGGCACCGGGACCGTCACACGGCGCGGGGGCGGGATCTCCCGCCCCCGCGCCGGCCCTTTTCGGCCACTCGACAACTCATGGAGAGCACATGCTGGAGCAGCGTTCGTTCCGCGACATCCTCGGCCGGTTCACCACCGGGGTCGTCCTGATCACCGCCCAGACGGAAGCGGGACCGGTGGGCATGGCCGTCAATTCCTTCACCTCCGTCTCCCTCGACCCGCCGCTGATCGCCCTGTGCGCGGCCTCCACGTCGACCACGTGGCCGGCGATCCGGGAGGCGGGAAGCTTCGCCGTGACCATCCTGGGCGGGCAGCACGCGCAGCTGTGCCGGACCTTCGCCACCCGGGGCGCCGACCGCTTCGGCGGGAGCGAGTGGGACTCCACCCGCGCCGGGCACCCCATACCCGCGGACGGTCTGGGCTGGCTGGACTGCCGCATCACCGCCATCCACCAGGCCGGCGACCACGAACTGGTCATCGCCGACGCCGTCGAGGGCGCCGTCACCGACACCGAGGGTCCGCTGGTCTTCCACGCCGGACGCTTCGCCGAACTGGTCGCCTGACCGGGCCGCCGGCCACGAGAAGGGCAGACCCGCGTGTCCTCGATCCGATCCTCGCGCGCGCTCCTGGCACCGGACCACGGTCCCGGTCAGGGCGAACTCTCCTACCTGCGCACCGCACCCCGCCACCTCGTCGACCGCAGCGCCATCGCCGACGTACTGATCACCGACTGGCAGCGGACGGGAGCCGACACCTTCTTCCTCGGCGCCCAGTGGCCCCGGGGCCACGCCTTCTACGCGCCGATCGCCGGCACCTGGTACGACCCCCTGCTGGCGGCCGAGTCACTGAGACAGGCGTCCTTGCTGGTCGGCCAGACCTACTACGGCATTCCCCGCGGCCACCAGTGGGTCATCGGCGAACTGGACATCGAGGTCGTCCCGGCCGCTCTCCTCCTGGGCAGCCGGCCGGCCGAGATCCGGCTGGAGGTGGCCCGCTCCCCCGGCCCTGACCCGGCCCCCGGCACGGACCCTCCCGCGGCCCCCGGCGCTCGTGCGGTGGCGGCGACGGCCATGACCGTGGAAGCCGAACTGCTGCGCGACGACGACGAGTTCGTCGGTGCCGGCCGCATCAGCCTCGACGTCCTGTCGCCCGCCGCCTACGCCGGGCTGCGCGGAGACCGCCTCGACCCGCCCACGGGGCTGCCGCCGCTGCCCGAGGCCCTGCCACCGCCCGTCGTGGGGCGTCTCGACGTACGGGACGTGGTGCTCGGCGTCCCGGCCGCGCGCTCCGGCCGGGGCGGCCACACCTGGCAGTTGCGGGTCGACCCCAGCCACCCCGCGCTCTTCGACCATCCCGTGGACCATGTGCCCGCCATGCTGCTCCTCGAGGCCGCCCGCCAAGCCGCCCAGGCGGTCCGCGCCCCGTACCGGGTCCTGCCCGTCGAGGTGCGCAGCGCCTTCCACCGTCCCGTGGAGCTGGACGTCGCGTGCCACATCGCCGCGACCGTGCTCCCCCAGCAGGACGCGTCCGAGGACGCGGCGGTCCGTGTGACCGCCTCCCAGAACGGCGTCCTGGCCTTCGACAGCCTGGTGGTGGCGGCCCTGTGCGACTGACCCCGGGGCGGCGCGCTCCGGCGTGCTGCCGGGGTGCGCCGCCCCGGGGCCGGGACGTCGGTCACGGGGCGGGACCGTGTCCGCGCGGACGCGGTTACGCGGGGTCGCGGTCGAACTGGGCCTTGGACCAGCGGTGACCGAGGAAGCTCAGGCCCAGGCACCAGGCCAGCGCGATCCACCAGTTGTCGCCGATCTCGGTGCCCAGGAGGAGTCCGCGCAGGGTTTCGATGGCGGGGGTGAAGGGCTGGTACTCGGCGATCGGCTGGAACCAGCCGGGCATGGAGTCCAGCGGGACGAAGGCGCTGGAGATGAGGGGCAGCAGGATCAGCGGCATGGCGTTGTTGCTGGCCGCCTCGGCGTTGGGGCTGCCCATGCCCATGCCGACCGCGATCCAGGTGAAGGCCAGGGCGAACAGGGCGAGCAGTCCGAAGGCCGCCAGCCATTCCACGACGGTCGCGTCGGTGGAGCGGAAGCCCATGGCGACGCCGACGGCACCCACCAGGACGACGCTGATGACCGCCTGCAGCACGCTGCCGACGACGTGTCCGAACAGTATGGAGCCGCGGTGGATGGCCATCGTGCGGAAGCGGGCGATGATGCCCTCGTTCATGTCGGTGGCGACGGAGACCGCGGTGCCGACGACGGTGGAACCGATGGTCATCAGCAGGATGCCGGGAACGATGTAGGCGATGTAGGCGGAGCGGCCCGCGCCGCCGCTCATGGTGTCACCGAAGATGTAGACGAACAGCAGCAGGAGCATCACGGGGGTGAGCAGCAGGTTCAGGGTGAGCGAGGGATAGCGGCGGGCGTGCAGGAGGTTGCGGCGCAGCATCGTGGACGAGTCGCGCACGGCGAGGGAGATGGAGCTCATCGGACAGCCTCCTCGGGCTTGTTCGGCTGGTTCGGCTGGTTCGACTTGCTCGGCTGGCTCGGTACGGTGCCGCCGGTCAGGGCGAAGAAGACGTCGTCGAGGTCGGGGGTGTGCACGGTCAGTTCGTCGGCCTCGACGCCGGCCGCGTCCAGGCGGTCGAGGACGGCGCGCAGTTGGCGCTGACTGCCGTCGCTGGCGAGTTGCAGGGCGAGGGCTTCGTCGTCGCGGGAGGCGTCGCCCAGCGAGGCGGCCGCCGACCGGTAGGCGGCCGGGTCGGTGAAGCGCAGGCGGACGTGTCCGCCGGGGACGAGCCGCTTGAGTTCCTCGGCCGTGCCTTCGGCCGCGATCCTGCCGTCGTTCAGGACGGCGATGCGGTCGGCGAGTTCGTCGGCCTCCTCCAGGTACTGGGTGGTGAGGAAGACCGTGGTGCCGGCGGTGACGAGTTCACGGATGATCTGCCACATGTTGTGCCGGGAGCGCGGGTCCAGGCCGGTGGTCGGCTCGTCGAGGAAGATGATGCGCGGGCCGCCGACCAGGGTCATGGCGATGTCCAGGCGGCGCTTCATGCCTCCGGAGTAGGTGGAGGCGGGCTTCTGGGCGGCCTCGGTGAGGTCGAAGCGCTCCAGGAGTTCGGCACTGACGCGCCGGCCCTCGGCCTTGGAGAGGTGGTGCAGGTCGGCCATGAGGAGCATGTTCTCCTGACCGGTGATCAGGCCGTCCACGGCGGAGAACTGGCCGGTGACCCCGATCGCGGCACGGGCGGCCTGGGCCTGGGTGGCCAGGTCGTGGCCGCCGACGTGGATCGGGCCGGAGCCGGGGTCCGGGGAGATGAGCGTGGAGAGGATCTTGACGGCGGTGGTCTTGCCGGCGCCGTTCGGGCCGAGCAGGGAGAAGACGGTTCCCTCGGGGACGGTCAGGTCGATGCCGTCGAGGACGGTCTTGTCGCCGTAGGACTTGCGCAGCCCGTGTGCGGCGATGGCCGGGTCGTTCATGGGGTGCTGCTCCTTCTGTCGAGCCTGCGGGTCAGAGGCTGCGGGCGGTGATGTCGCCGTGGGCCGTGGTCGCGCGGATGGTCAGGCCGGGGGTGGCGCCGGTGTTCCTGAGCGTGTTGCTGATCCGTCCGTAGGTCGTGCCCGCGTCCAGGGACGCGGAGACCCCGGGGGCGGTGCCGATGGTGATGTGGCCCATCTGAGTGCTCAGCGTGATCTGCCCACCCGCGGCCTCGGTGATGTTCAGATCGCCCTTCTGGGTGCTGATCTCGGCGGGGCCGTTGAGGCGGCCGACGGTGATGTCGGCGTCGAGGCCGGTCAGGCGGACGCTGTCGGCCTCGTCGAGCTTGACCGAGCGGTGGCCGCCCTCGAAGGTGACGTCGCCGAGCCGTCCCACGCCCCGGAACTCCGCGGCGGCCGCCTTCGCCTCGACGCGGGAGCCGGCCGGGAGCTGCACGGTCACCTCGACGGCCCCGGACGGGCCGAGGAGTCTGTTCTTCGCCTCCGGGGCCTCAACGCGCAGGACGCCGTCGGCGTAGGCGATCCGGACCTGTTCGGCGGCCTTCACGTCGCGGCTCTTGGAGCGGTTGGCGGGCAGGACCTCGACGGTGGTGTCGGCGCGGTCGGCGGCGATGAACTGGATGCGGCCCGCGGGGATGTCGAGGACGGCCGAGACGGGGGCGGGGGTGTCGAACTTCTGCATGATGCTCTCCTTCTCCGGCATCGCGCGCCCTGGTCGGCCCGCTGCTTTCCGATGACAGAAACGCTACGTTGCATTCACCTATCCGGCAACATAGTTGTTGCGTCAGATTTCCATACTCGCAGGTTAACGCCATGAATTTGTTGCAACGGCCTTAGGATTAACGCAACAGCCGCGCACTGAATTCGTTGCAATAGACACAAGTGAACGCTATGAGCGGCCGCAAGGGAGTTCCTGGGCCCACCTTCCGGCCCCGGCCCCGCTTCGGCGGCCGGTCCGGTGTGCGGACTGCTCCATACGGGTGAAGCAGGGGGCGCACGGATGGTCACAGGTGGCCCACCGCGGAGCGAGTCGGCATTGTTGCCCCCGCCCGATCGACCGACGCTCCCGAAGGACTCCTCATGCTCGGTACAGACTTCAGCCTCGGATCGCCCAACTGGCTCGACCTCGGCAGCCCCGACACCGGGGCGGCCGCCGCGTTCTACGGCGCCGTCCTCGGCTGGCAGTTCGTCTCCGCCGGACCGGAGGCGGGCGGGTACGGGTTCTTCCGGGCCGACGGGAAGACCGTCGCCGGACTCGGTCCGCTCACCGAGGAGGGCGCGAAGTCCGCCTGGATGATCCACTTCAAGGCCGACGACATCCAGGACACCGTCTCGGCCGTCACCGCCGGCGGCGGCACCGTCCGGACGGAGCCCATGGACGTCATGGGCGAGGGCCACCTGGCGCAGGTCACGGACCCGCAGGGCGCCGAGTTCGCGCTCTGGCAGCCCGGCAAGACCGCCGGACTGGAGATCGCCTCCGCCCCGAACACGCTGCTCTGGGCGGAGCTGCACGTTCCCGACCCCCTCGCCGCCATCGCCTTCTACGAGGGCCTGTTCGGCTGGCGCAGCCAGGACATGCAGGCGCCCGGCATGACGTACCGGGTACTGAGCACCAAGGACGGCGACCAGCAGGACGCCTCCTTCGGCGGTGTCGCGCCGATGGGTGGCGGCGAGGCCGAACGGCCTCGCTGGGTGCCCTACTTCCACGCGGAGGACGCCGACGCCACGGCCGCGGCGGCCACGGCGAACGGCGGGACCGTCCTGATGCCGGCCGCGGACGTCCCGGACGTCGGCCGGATCGCCTGGCTCGCCGACCCCTTCGGCGCGGAGTTCGCCCTGCTGAAGCCCGACCCGCGGATGTGACGCCCCGACGGACGAGGCCCGCCGGACGGGAGCCGGGACACCCCGGTCGGAAAGGGGGACGGCGCCCCGGCGGGCGGCGCCGGCCGGGGCGGAGCGGTCAGGCGGCGCGGCAGAGCGCCGCCTGACCCGCAGGCACCGTGGTGCGGGCCGGGGTCGCGGGCACGGGGCGGGCGGCGCCGGCCGCGCCCTGGGCGTGGCCGCGCGCGAAGACGACCAGGCGCAGCAGCACGAACCGCGCGACGCCCGCGAGCGCGGACGCGGACAGATAGACGGTCTGTTCGAGCACCGCGCCGGGCGCCGCCGCCAGTTGGTGCAGGACGAGCATCGCCGCGCAGGTCACCGCGTACGTGGCCGCGGCGGACCCGGCGGACTGCGTGTGCTGGCGCCAGGTCGCGCGCCCGCCGGCGCCGAAGGTGAAGCGGGCGTGCAGTTCGGTGGCCAGGAGCGTGGAGCCCGCGGTGATCAGCGCGTTGGCCAGGCCCCAGGGAATCCAGCGGGCGAGGGCCACCACGGCGAAGCTGGAGGCGAGCCCCACTCCCCCGCCGCAGACCACGAAGCGGACGAAGGCGGTGAAGGCGCCGGGAGCGGCGGCCCGCCGCCGGCTCTGCGCTGTTTCCATGATCCCCACCCCTTTGTCCGCCCACTCGGCCCCAAGACCGCGCCTCACTGTTTCCAACACTGGAAACGCTACGTTGCGTTCACGGATTCAGCAACATATTTATTGCTCGAAACGAAGAAAAGAGCAGGTGGGTGGCGGAAAATTGTTGCAATGGCTCACCTTTAACGCAACACCCCTCCTCTCCGGCCATTGCAATGGATGGCGGTGAACGCTACAGCGGGCCGAGCCGACACCGCCACCGCTCGACGCCGGGGACGAAGGTCGGGCTCAGGTCAGATTCAGTCCGCCGTCCAACACGATGACCTCGCCGGTGAGGTACGTGCCGGCGATCAGCGACGCCACCAGATCGGCCACGTCGGCGGGCCGGGCCGCCCGGTGCATGGGCGCGCGCTCCCGCCACAGCTCGTGCGCCTGCGCCCAGTCCTTCGTCATCGGCGTGTCCACCAGTCCCGGCGCCACCGCGTTGACCCGGACCTCGGGCCCGAGCGCGGCCGCGAGCAGACGGGTCACGTGATTGAGCGCGGCCTTGCTCGCCGCGTACGGCACCGACGAGCCCTTGGGGCGCACCCCGGCATGGCTGGTGATGTTCACGATGCTGCCGCCACCGGGGGACCTGCGCAGCGCCGGGAGCGCCGACGTGCACAGCACCCAGGGCGCGATCAGGTTCACCTCGAGCAACCGCCGCCAGTCGGCGGGGGTCGCCGCGGCGAGGTCGTCGTGCGGGATCGGCCAGCTGATGCCCGCGTTGTTCACCAGCACGTCCAGCCGTCCGTACCGGCCGAGCGCCGCCTCGACCAGCCCCCGGGCCTCCTCCTCCACCGCCAGGTCCGCCCGCACGTACGCCCCGCCGAGCTCCGCCGCCAGCGCCTGCCCCGCCTCCGTGCTGCGCCGCGAGTGCACCACGACCCGCATCCCGTCCGCCGCCAGCCTCCGCGCGACGGCCTCCCCGATCCCCGAGGTGGACCCGCTGACCAGGGCGACGGGCCGATCCGCCTGTTCGATCCTCATCCCGCGGATCCTGCCACGGCGGCCGTCACGCCCGGGCCGGGAAACCGTTTGGCGGACCCCGGGGGCCACTGCTACCTTTCCGGAGGCCGTGCGAGAGAACGAGGAGGTGGTACCCGTGAACGCAGTATTCACATGGGTGCTCCCCTCCGGGGTCACGGTCGGGCGATAGGTCGTCCGGGAGCGCCGTTCCACGAGCACTCCCGAAAGGCACGACCATGCGTTTCACTTCCGAGCAGCGCCTCGACGACGGCGTCCTCGAGCGCGAGTTCATCCTCGGCGAGATCCCCGGAACCCTGTGGACGCCGGGATCCGAACCGGCCCCGCTGGTCCTGATGTCCCACAACAACGGCCTGCCCAAGGCGGACCCCCGGCTGGTGGCCCGGGCCCGGTACACCGCGGCGCGCGGCTACGCGGTGGCCACCATCGACGCCGCCGGCTGCGGTGACCGTCCCCGGTCCGCCGCCGACGAACAGGCCCGCGCCGACCTCCGCCGGGCGATGCAGGCGGGCGAACCGGTCGACGAGATCTTCGAGTCGCTCATCGGCCCGCTGGTCGAGAACGCGGTCCCGGAATGGCGGACCACTCTGGACGCCCTCCTCGAACTGCCCGAGATCGGCGGCCCGGTCGGGTATTCCGGAGGGTGGACCGCCCTCGGCATCCGGCTGGCGGTGACCGAGCCGCGCATCGCGGCCGCGGGCTTCTTCGCCGGAGGGTACGTGCCCCGTGCCCAGCGCGAGGAGGCCCGGCAGGTCACCGTTCCGCTGCTGTTCCTGCTGCAGTGGGACGACGAGGGCAACCCCCGGCAACGCGCCCTGGACCTGTTCGAGGCCTTCGGCAGCAAGGAGAAGACGCTGCACGCCAACCTGGGCGGCCACACCGGCACCCCGTGGTTCGAGCTGGAGGACGGGTGCCGGTTCCTGGACCGGCACCTGAAGTGACGCCGGACGGGGCCTGCGGCGGAGGATGAGCGGTGCGCGCCGGGACACCGCCCTCGAGGGCGGTGTCCCGGCTTTCCGGCTCTTCCCGGCTCTACGCACCGCGGGCCCCCGCCGGTCCGGCGGGGGCCCGCGTCGGCCGAAGCCGTCGGTTCGTGAGACCTCGGCTGTTCCGCATGGGCGTCGTCGTGCCCGTACGGAACAGCCGGAGGACCGCTTCCCGTCAGAAACCCGAAGGGGTCGGCAGGTAGCTGTAGCAGTAACCGTGTCCTGCGTAGATGTCCGTGGCGTCGTAGTTCAGCAGACCGCGTCCGGTCAGCGGGCCGACGATGCCGTCGGCGGGTCCGGTGTTGTCGGTGTTCGCCTGGAAGTCGACGACGGCGGACCTGGTCTGCGGGCCCCACACGCCGTCCTCCGCGACGGCCGCGCGACCGGCCGCCCGGCGGAAGTCGTTGACGAGGTGCTGCACGCACCAGACGGCGGTGGCGTTCTTGCTGTAGCCGTCACCGACGTACGGTGCTCCGGTCGCGGCGGAGGCCGTACCGCCGGAAAGGCTCATGGCGGTGACAGCGGCGGCGGCGCACGCCACACGGACCAGGACGTTGTTCGCGTTGCGGGACAGTCGAATCACTTTCCTCTACGGAGTGAACGGGCGGACCCCCGCCCGGGGGTGGACATCCCCCGTCGCCCCGGGCGGGGGAGATCATCAGTGCGCGTGGGCGTCGTAGAGGGTGGTGCAGCTGTTGCTGCCCTGCAGGGTCATCCAGTGCCACAGGATCTTGTCGCGGGTCTGCGGACCGTAGATGCCGTCGGCGTCGACGCCGAGGGTCCGCTGGACGCGGGTGAGGGCGGCCGCCGTCTTCGGGCCGAACTTGCCGTCGATCTCGCCGAGGTCCTGCTTGTAGCAGTAGCTCAGGGTCTCCTGGAGGTAGTACACCTGCATGCCGCTGGCGCCGGAGCGCAGGGTGCAGAAGTTGGTGCCGCCGGTGCCGATCGTCGGGAACTTCGCGTAGAAGTCACCGCTGAAGTAGGTCGTGTAGGCCGTGCAGCCGGGGATGGCAGCATGCGCGGCGGGGCTGACGGCGAACATGCCGGCGGTGATCGCGGCGGCCGCGCCGAGCGTGGCGAGAGTGCGCTTGAGCTTCATGGTGGGTCGTCCCCCGATGTGCGGTCCGACGGCCTTCACGGCGATCGGATACGAACGAATGCCGGCCGGCGGCGAGTTGCCCTCCGGCTCGGCAAAAACCTAACAGCGCTCCCGTACCCCGCGTCCCGCCCGCCACCAGGCGTCCCAGACCCGGCCGGCGTCCCGGGAAGGGCCGTGGGAGACCGGGCCGGAGGGTCGCGGGCCGGTCCGGCAGGGCCTCGGCCGTCCCACGGAAGGCAGCGGTCCGGTTTCGTCCCACGGCGTCCCGGGCGCGTCCCACGATCGTCCCGGATGCGTCCCGACGGCGTCCCGGCGCGTGGTTTCGGCCACGGAAGCGGACTTGGACGCGGCCTCCCCGAGTGCGGCGTCCACGAGTACGGCACCACGAGTACGACGTCCTCGCCAAGGACGGGAACACCCCTCGTACTCCGGCCCCGGCGCCCCCGGCCGAGCCCTGCCGCACCTGTGTCAAGCAGCCCCCGAGGGCGCTCACCCGCCCGGATGGATTCGTGCGTCCGGTGAGGGCAACGCCGCTCGTGGTGGCCGTCGGCGCGCGCGGGCGGCGGAACGCTGTCGCACATGTTCACACCCCCTGCACGACCGGCCCGGCGGCAACGCGTCGACCGCCGCCGGTTCTTCCCGGCACGGGCCGGGACCGTCGCGGCGACGGTCCTGGCCCTGGTCCTCGCCCTCCCCGGCACCGCGGTCGCGGCCCCGGGCAACCTGGACACCACCTTCAGCGGTGACGGCAAGGCGGTCACCACCGTCGCCGACGACGACCACGCCGACGACGTGGTGGTGCAGCCCGACGGAAAGATCCTCTCGGTCGGCTCCTCCGTCGACGAGACGCTGCCGGAGAGCGACTTCGCGCTGACCCGCCACAACCCCGACGGCACCTTGGACACCGGCTTCGGCACCGGCGGCACGGTACGGACCGCCGTCAACAACATGGGCCCGAGCCTCCAGTGGAGCGAGGCGCACGCCGTCGCGCTGCAGGCCGACGGCAAGATCGTCGTCGTGGGCAGCAGCTGGCGGGGGTACGAGGACTGCTGCTGGTTCGTGGTGACCCGCTACAACCCCGACGGGACCCTGGACAACACCTTCAGCGGTGACGGCCGGGTCTTCGCCGACTTCGACGGGCCCACCGAGGCCCGCGACGTGGCCATCGACTCCAGCGGCAGGATCGTCGCGGCCGGCTACACCGGAGGCTGGATGGCGGTGCTGCGCCTGACCGGCGACGGCACCCCGGACACCACGTTCGGGGGCGACGGCACGGTGACCGCGAATCCGGCCGGGCCGGTCCTGCAGGAAGGCGGTGACGGCCGCGCCCTGGCGCTGCAGGCCGACGGCAAGATCGTCGTCGGGGGCCAGGTCGGCGCGACCCGCTTCGACTTCGCGCTGATGCGCTTCAACACCGACGGCAGCGTGGACACGGGCTTCGACGGCGACGGCATCGTCCGCACCGACTTCGGCGACTACGAGTCCGTGGAAGGGCTCGCGCTCCAGCCCGACGGAAAGATCGTCGCCACCGGCGGCAGCGGCACCAGGTTCGCCCTGGCCCGTTACCTCCCCAACGGCGCCCTCGACACCGGCTTCGACGGCAACGGCACGGCGATCACCCCCGGAGGCACGGCGGCGGCCGTGGCACTGCAGCCGGGTGACGGCCGGATCGTGATCGCCGGGACCAACGGACCCGGCGGCGATTTCGCCGTCCTGCGCTACAACCCCGACGGCAGCCAGGACACCGGCTTCGGCACCGGCGGTCTCACGACCGCGGACTTCGGCGGCAACGACGCCGCCCGTGGCGTCGCCCTCCAGACGGACGGAAGGATCGTCGCCGCCGGCGGAGGCGGTGCGGACAGGGACTTCGCCCTGGCCCGCTTCGAGGGCGGCGGCTCCCCACCGCCGCCACCGGCCGGTGCGGACCTGTCGGTGACCAAGTCCGGTCCCACCACGGTCAGCATCGGTGACCGTGCCACCTACACCGTGCGGGTGACCAACAACAGCACCACGACCCCGGCCACCGACGTCTCCCTGTCCGACACGCTCAGCGGCGTCGCCGCCTCGGTCGTCTCGGCGACGGCCGGTTCGGGCACCTGCACCACCACCGCCACCACCGCGAGCTGTTCCCTCGGCACCCTCGCTCCCGGAGCCGCCGTGACGGTGACGGTCACCGCCGAACCACGGGCCACCGGCACCCTCACCGACCGGGCCACCACCGGCGCCACCCAGACCGACCCGAACTCCGGCAACAACACCGCCACGGCGACCACCACGGTGAACAACGCGCGCGGCTGCACCCATATCGGCACCAGTGGCAACGACAGCATCACCGGCACCGTCGGCAACGACGTGATCTGTGCCCTCGGCGGCGACGACACCGTCAACGCGGGCAACGGCAACGACACCGTCCACGGCGGGTACGGCAACGACCGCGTCGACGGCGGCCCGGGCAACGACACCCTCACCGCGGGCCCCGGCAACGACAACCTGACCGGCAGCTCCGGTACCGACAACCTCGACACCGTCGACAACGTGTCCGGCAACGACACCGCCAACGGCGGCCTCGGCACGGACACCTGCACGACGGACGCGGGCGACATCCGCGTCAGCTGCCCGTAGCCGCACACCCCGCGGTACGGACCGGAGACGAAAAGGCCCCGTCCCAAACCCAGGGACGGGGCCTTCGTGGAGCGCCGGGCAGGCCTTGCACCTGCATTTCCCCGCAGGAAGCGGGGCGTCTTTCCTTGGACCACCAACGCGAGCACCAACCGGAGCGACTTCCTCCGACCGGCTCTGGGTGAACCCTAGCAGGCCCGGTACGCCACCCTCCAGGGGCACCCCGTCCCGGGCCGACGAGCCGGACAGGACGGCACGGTCGCCCGTGAGGGGCGTCGGCTACAGCGTCCCGACGGCGGTGAGCAGACGGTCCGCGGCCTCGTCGACCGTGGAGCGGGGGCAGCCCAGGTTCACCCGCATGTAGCCGTGGCCCTCGATCCCGAACTTCTGGCCCTTGTCCAGCCACAGCCGTGCCTCGAGGAGCATGAACCTGTCCAGCGCCTCGGCGTCCATCCCCAGCCCCCGGCAGTCCATCCACGCCAGGTACAGGGAGTCGGCCGGCAGGACGCGCACCTTGGAGGTCGCGGAGTTGACCGCCTGCGCGAAGCGCGCGTGATTGCCGCGCAGATAGGTGAGCAGTTCCTCCAGCCAGGGCTCGCCGTGCGTGTACGCCGCCTCGGCCGCGACCATGCCGAGCAGGTTGACCAGCGGGAACACATTGCGGTCGTACTGGCGCGCCAGTTCCGCCCGCAGCCCGGGATCGGGCACGAAGACGTTGGCGCTCTGCAGGCCGGGGAGGTTGAACGTCTTGCTGGGAGCGGTGCAGGTGATGCTGTTGCGCGCGAACTCCTCGCCGAGCGAGGCGAAGGGGACGTGCTTGCGCTCCGGGTGGAGGACGAGGTCCTGGTGGACCTCGTCGGAGACGACCAGGACGTCGTGCCGGGCGCAGATCTCGCCCATGGTCCGCAGTTCGTCCTCGGTCCACACGTTGCCGGTGGGATTGTGCGGGTGGCTGAGGATGAACACCTTGGTGTCCGGACGGATGGCGGCCTCGAACGTCCGGGCGTCGAACCCGTAGCCGTCACCGGTCCGTCGCAGCGGCGCGAACGCCAGGTGGCGGCCGTTCAGCAGGACGTCCTCGTGGAAATGGACGTAGACCGGGGGCTGGATGAGGACCGAGTCGCCCGGCGCGGAGAAGGCCTGCACGACCGTCTTGAGCGTGGTGATGATTCCGGAGGTCTGCATCACCCACTCCCGGGGGACCTCCCAGCCGAACCGCTTGGCCTGCCAGCCGGTCACGGCGTCGAGGTAGCTGTCGGTCGCGCCGCCGGGGTATCCGAACACTCCGTGTTCCACGGCCCGGTGGAGCGCGTCGATCACGGCCTGAGGAGCCCTGAAGTCGGTGTCGGCGACCCACATCGGCAGCGGGTCGGCCGCGGCCTCGTCGGCCGCCAGGAACCGGGAGGCACCGGCCCACTTCATGGAGTTGCTGTTCCTGCGGTCGACGACGGCGTCGAAGACCGATCCGGTCCCGGCTCCCGGGGCGTTCCGCGGCGTCCGGCCGTGGGGGGAGGTGTCAGGTGCCATGGCTGGATGCTAGGCCGCGGCAGGCGACGTCCGCCTGCCGGTCCGGGGCACGGCGCACAAGAACCACACCCCTTTCCCCGGTGCCGCGCCGATACTCTGGGTACATCTGTGCGATTGACCTCCGCCGGGTACGGCCGGAGGCCCGCACCGGGGCTGGGGGGACGCTCGGTGGACTGGTGGCTGACCGACGGCGAGGGGATCGTGGCGTGCTGGCTGCTGGTCTTCGCGGTGTGCAACGGACTGCGCGGCGTGTACTGCTGGTTCCGTGACGGGGAGCAGCGGCGGACCGTCGGGGAACTGCTCGCCGGGGACCTCCATCCGGTGCGGGCCTCGTTCCTCCTCGGCGGGACGGCCGAAGCGGCGGAGACCGCGGTCTGCGTGCTCGTCGACGACGGCGTGGTGAAGGTCTCCTCCACCGGCGGGCTGCGGCCCACCCACCGGGGCAGGAAGCAGACGGACCGGGCTCTGCGCGCCCTGGCGGAGGAGATCCGCGGCACGCCGGCGGGCGCGACGACCAAGCTGTACGAGATCGCGGACGGTGCCCGCTTCACCCGGTTCAGGGAACTCGTCGAGCGCGAGTCGCCCGCGGTGCGGCCGACGGCGTCGGGGAGGAGCCAGACCCTCATGCTGGTCACCTCGATGGTGACCGCGTTCGGCATGGGCCTCCACGCCGGGCCGACCAATGCGGCCGTGCCGTTCGCGCCCGGGGCCGACAGATCGCTCTGGCTGGCCGTCTGCGTGGCCGCCTGGCTGGCGCAGTGGACACTGGCGTCCCTGTGGCCGTCGGAGAAGCGGCGCCGTTGGAGGGCCCTCGACGCGTACTGCAGGGACGAGACGGAGATCGCGCGTGCGGCCCTGCCCGACCGCACACGGCAGGCGATCGCCCTGACCAGGGAACGGCCGAAGCCGCCCCCGGCCCCGCGGGCCCGCGACCACACCCGGGACCGGGGCGGTGCGTGGGCCGACAGCGGCGGCGCGGACTCGTGCGGAGGCGGCGTGGACTCGTGCGGAGGGTGCGGCGGAGGGTGCGGCGGAGACTGACGCGGCTCCCGGAGGGCGGACCGACGGCCTCGCCCTCCCCGGCCGCCCCCGCCGGCCGTCCTCGCCGGCGCCCCCGTGGCCTCGTACCACCCCGCGCCCGGCAGATCACTCGCGCGCTCCGGCGAGTTCCACCGCCCCTCGGCGCAGGGCGAGGCCGGCCGGAACGACCGCCGACAGCACGGCGAGCACCGCGCAGGTTCCCGTGACCGCCGCGAGCGCCGTCCACGGGACCTCGACGGACGCCCGTACGGAGAGCAGGCTCAGCGCGCCCCACAGCCCCGCCAGGTTGAACGCGGCGACCAGGGCTCCCAGCACCCCGCCGACCGCGACCACCGTCAGCGCCTCGGCGCCCGTCAGACGCAGCACCTGCCCTCGGGTCGCGCCGGCCAGCCGCAGCGCGGCGAATTCACGGATCCGGTCGGAGGTCGCCATGACCATCGTGTTGACCAGTGAGACGCCGGTGTAGAGGAGGGCGATCCCGAGGACCAGGAAGAGGCCCGCCCGGGTCGTCCGGCCGGTCTCGGGGTACGTCGCCCGCACCCAGGCGTCCTTGGTGCGGACCACCCCGCCCGACGCCCGCACCGCCTGGCGCAGGGCCGCGGCCACCGTGCCCGGGTCCGCGCCGTCCGCGCCGTCCGCGAGGCGTACGTCGACCCGGTCGACAGGCGCCCCGGGAGCGTTGCGCGGGGTGACGTAGACGCCGTTGTCACCGGTGCCGGTGGTCATGACCGCGGCGATCCTCAGGGACTTCCGCCCGCCGTCGCCGAGCCACACGTCCACCCGCTCGCCCACGCGGTGCTCCTCCCACTCCTCGTTGACGACGATCGAGTCGTCGTCCAGGTCGCTCAGCCTCCCCGCGGCGAGCGGGAGACGGGCCGTCGCCGCGAGCTCTTCCGGCTCGGCGGCCCTGGCCCCGGACCCGACGAGCGCCACGCCCTCCTCCAGGACGTACACAGCGCTCGCCGAACTCGCGCCGGCCCTCGCACCGGTGACGGCACGGATCCGGCGCAGTGTCGCGTCGTCGAAACCGGCGTCGTCCGCCGGGGTGACCACGAAGTCGGCGGCCGTCCGCCCGCGGACCTCGGCGGCCTTCGCCGCGTCGAGGGTGGCGGTGGCGCCCAGCAGGGAGCCCGCCAGCGCGACCGTGACCAGGACGGGGGCCGCGACGGCGGCCGTACGGCGTACCCCGGCGGCGGCGTTCTCCCGCACCAGCATCCCTCCGGCGCCGGGCAGCCGGGCCGGCAGCCAGGCGATCAGCCGCGTCAGCGGCCGCACCGCCACCGGCGCCGCCAGCGCGGCCGCGGTGATCAGCAGCATGGGCCGGCTCACGTAGGACTTGCGGTGCAGCAGGTCGCCCGGGTCCGCCGTCAGGGCGAGGACCAGGGTCACCACGGCGGTGGCGAGCAGGACCGCGCCGAACAGCAGGCGGCCCCGTGTCATGGTGCGCGTGTCCACGGACGCCTCGCGCAGTGCCTCGGCGGGGCCGGTCGTCCCGGCCCGCCAGGACGCGGCCGCCACACCGCACAGGGCCACGGCCAGCCCTGTCCAGAACGCCACGTGGTACGGCCAGACGTGGTTCCCGATGGTGAACCAGCGGGGCGCGAGGCCCTCGCCGACCGCCCACCCGGCGAGCCCCGGAGCCGCCCGGGCACCGAGCAGGCAGCCGGACGCGGAGGCCAGTGCGCCCACCACGAGCGCCTCGTGGACGACCATGCGGCGGATCTGCCCCGGGGTCGCTCCGGCGGTGCGCAGCAGCCCGAACTCGCGGCGCCGCTGGGCCACCGAGAAGGCGAAGGTCGAGGCGACCACGAACACCGACACGAACCCGGTGACGCCGCCGGCCGTGCCGAACATGGCGTTCAGGGCGGCGAGGGCCTCGCTGTCCCGGTCCGGGTCGGCGTCGGCGTACCGGCGCGCGTCCCCGGTGAGGACCCGGACGCCGTCGCCGTCGCGCACCGCCGCGCGCACGGCCGCCGCGTCGGCGTCGACCACGAGCTGGAGGCTGCGCGGCGACAGGCCGGCGGCGCGGGTGTCGGTGTAGAACACGGCGTTCTCGAAGCCGAGTCCGGCCACGGTGCCGACGACGCGTACGGTGCCGCCGCCGGTGCGCACCCGGGCGCCCGGACGGGCCCAGTCACCGCTGACGACGACCTCGTCCGGGGCCTCGGGCGCGCGCCCCGCCTCGAGTTCGTACGGCGCGAACCTCGCGGTGGACCAGGGGTGGCCCACCAGATCGGCGGGCCCGCCATCGGCCCGCACGGCGAACGCCCGGTCCTCGACGACGTCCCCGAGGGCCCGCAGCCGCGCGACGGTGGCACCGGGCACGGCACGTGGCCGTGCGAGCTTCCGGGTGCGGTCGCCGACCGGGGTGGACACCGTGAGGGTGTCCCGGCCCTTGACGACGACCGGCGCGGCGGCGAACCGCTCGGGCCCCCGGTCGGGCGCGTCCAGCGAGGAGGCCAGCGTGAGCCCCATGACGGTGATCAGCGCCACGCCCAGGCAGAGGGCGACGAAGCTGCCGGCGAAGGTGGCCCGGCGGGTGCGCAGCGTGCGCAGGGCGATGCTCAGCACGGCGCGGTCTCCAGTCCGGCCATGCGCGCCGCGATGTCCTCGGCGGACGCGCCGGCCAGCTCGCCGTTGACACGGCCGTCGACGAGGAAGACGACGCGGTCCGCGTACGAGGCGGCGACGGGGTCGTGGGTGACCATGACGATCGTCCGGCCTTCCCCGTCGGCCATCCCGCGCAGCAACGTCAGTACCTGGCGGCCGGTGTGCGTGTCGAGCGCGCCGGTGGGCTCGTCGCCGAACAGCACCTCGGGGCGGGTGATCAGGGCACGGGCCAGGGCGACTCTCTGCTGCTGGCCTCCGGACATCTCCGCCGGCCGGTGCCGCGCCCGGTCGCCGAGTCCGACCCGCCGGAGCGCCTCCCGCACCTCGGTCCTCTTCGGGCGGCGGCCGGCCAGCCGCAGCGGCAGGGCCACGTTCTGCTCGGCCGTCAGCGAGGGCAGCAGGTTGAACGCCTGGAACACGAAACCGACGCGTTCGCGGCGCAGCAGGGTCAACCGGGTCTCGCTCAGCCCGGTCAGCTCCGTGCCGCCCAGGGTGACCGAGCCCGACGTGGGCCGGTCCAGGCCCGCGGCGCACTGCAGCAGGGTCGACTTCCCGGACCCGGACGGACCCATCACCGCGGTGAACGTCCCCCTCGCGAAGGCGAGCGAGACCCCGTCGAGAGCGGTGACGGACGTACCGCCCGCGCCGAACCGTCTGGACACGGACCGCAGCCGGATCGCGTCGTCGGTCATGTGTCTCTCCACTCGAACCTGTTCCTTGTCGTCGGTGCCGCCGCGGCCGTCGGCGTCATGGGTGTCATCGGTTTCGTCGACGTCTCCACGAAACCCCGGGAGCTCCTCTCGGCGCAGTACGGCGGGAACGAGACCTGGGGTAGTGCGGGCCCTACCCCCGGCACGGGTCCTGGGCCGATGGCACCGCCCGGCGGGGCCGCCTACGGTCGTGCGCATGCATCCTCGGAACGTGTGGCAGGCCATGTCCCGGCCGGGCTTCGTCCTGTCGGTCTGGCCCTGGCGCTCCGCCGCGTACCTGCTCACCGGCGCGCTGGCCGGCGCCGTCCTCCTGGTGGGGATCGTGACCGTGGCGGCCGTCTGCGGCGTGCTCGCCGTCGTCCTGGTGGGGCTGCCACTGCTCGCCCTGGCCGCCCTCGGCGGGATCCCGGTGGCCGCGGTGGAACGGCGCAGGCTGCGCCTGATCGACCGCGCCCCGGTGTCCGGCCCGCACCGGGTGCCGCCCGAGCCGGGACTGCGGGCGTGGCTGACCGTCCGGCTGCGCGAACAGGCGACCTGGCGGGAGCTCGGGTACGCGCTGCTGTTCGCCGGGCTGCTGTGGCCCGTCGACGCCCTGGTGATCACGGTCGCCCTGCTCTTCCCGCTGTCCATGGTCGCCGCCCCGCTGCTGATGGCCACCGTCGGCGACGGACACGAGACGAAGGTGCTCAAGCAGTGGACGGTCGGCACCTGGCCCGCCGCTTTCGGCGTCGCCGTACTGGGTCTGCTCCTGACGGTCCTGTGCGCTTACGTGCTCGGTGCGACGGCGGGTGCCCGCGCCGGGCTGGTCCGGCTGCTCATCGCCTCCCGCGAGGGCGAACTCGGCGCGCAGGTGGTGGAACTGGCCCGCTCCCGGGTCCGGCTGGTGGACGCCTTCGACGCCGAGCGGCGCCGTATCGAGCGCGATCTGCACGACGGCGCCCAGCAACGCCTCGTGGCCCTGACCCTGGCCCTCGGGATCGCCCGCCTCGACGCCCCGCCCGGCCCGCTCGCCGACCGGCTCGCCAAGGCCCACCAGGAGGCCGGCGAGGCGCTCGCCGAGCTGCGCGAGCTCATCCACGGCATCCACCCCAAGGTCCTCACCGACTACGGTCTCGAAGCCGCCGTCGCCGACGCCGCCGACCGCTGTGCCGTCCCCGTGGACGTCGGCCTCGAACTGCCGGGCCGGCCGCCCCGGGCGGTCGAGTCCGCGGCGTACTTCGTGGTCCGCGAGGCGCTGGCCAACGTCGACCGGCACAGCGGGGCCGGCCGCGCCGGGGTGAGCGGGGGGTACCGCGACGGGCGGCTGTTCATCGAGGTGCGCGACGACGGCCGCGGCGGCGCGGACGCCTCGGCGGGCAGCGGCCTCACCGGCCTCGCGGACCGGGTGTCGGTCCTGGATGGCAGACTTGCCCTGACCAGTCCGCCGGGTGGGCCGACCCTGTTGCGTGTGGAGTTCCCTTGCCGGTTGACCAGGGTGGGCGATCGCTCCGCGTAGTACTGGCCGAGGACAGCGTGCTGCTGCGCGAAGGGCTCGTCGGTCTGCTCGACCGCTGCGGACACGAGGTGGTCTCGGCCGTCGGGGACGCACGGGCACTGGTCGCGGCGGTCGAGGAGCACACCCCCGACATCGTGGTGACGGACGTACGCATGCCGCCCGGTTTCCAGGACGAGGGCCTGCACGCGGCCGTGCGGCTGCGCGAGGCGCGCCCCGCCCTGCCGGTCCTGGTCCTCACCCAGTACGTGCAGCGGACGTACGCCGCCGAGCTCCTGGACTCGGGCGACGGGTCCGGCGTCGGTTATCTGCTCAAGGACCGGGTCGGCCAGGTCGAGGAGTTCACCGAGGCCCTGCGCGAGGTCGCGGACGGCGGAACGGTGGTCGATCCCGAGGTGGTACGGCAGTTGCTGCGCCGCCGCCGTGATCCGCTGGAGCGGCTGACCCCGCGCGAACGCGAGGTGCTGGCGCTGATCGCCGAGGGCAGGTCCAACGGCGCGATCGCCAGGGACCTGGTGGTCTCGGAGGCGGCGGTCGGCAAGCACATCGGCAACATCTTCACGAAGCTGGACCTGCGTCCGACGGACACCACCCACCGCAGGGTCCTGGCCGTCCTCGCCTACCTGCGCTCCTGACCCGGTCCGGGCTCGCCCGGGTACGGGTTCCAGCAGGCGCCCATGAAGCGGTACACCGCCTCCAGGAGTCGTACGAAGGTCTCGGTGTCCCTGGCGAGGGGGAACGGGCCCTCGCCCTCGCGGACCATCGACACCGCTCCCGTCCCGGGGTGGACGAGCACCGGGCCGGTGTCGCCGTGCGCCAGCTCGAAGGTGCCCAGGTGCAGCAGGCCGTTCTCGTCGGGCTCCAGCGCGTGCGCCTTCCCGTCCTCCCAGGCCAGGGTGAACGTGGCGACGCCTGCGACGAACCACGTCGGCAGTCCCGCCGTCATGGCCGACTCCCGTGTGGGCGTGTGGGTCAGCGCGGCGGGCAGCTGATCCTCCTTCAGCAGCACCGTCCCGTCCGGACCGAACGCCTCCTCTCCCGAAGGGCCTCGGGGCCTGCGGCGAGCAGGGCCGCGGGGGAAGCGAACAGTGCGTCAGGATCCTCGCGAGTCATACGGACATGCTGCCAGCCGCCGCTGACAACACGGCCGGGGCGGTGGCGGTGGCGGTGGCGGTGGCGGTCAGAGGATCCCGCCCACCCCCTGGAACCGCAGGCAATTCCCTTGCCTCCGCCCACCGATCTTTTTATAGTCATGGCGACTATTAAGGAGTCGTCCGTGAACTGGAACCTCAGCTGGACCGAAACGCTCGGCTTCGCCACCGGCGCCGTCTGCGTCTGGCTGGTCGCCCGCCAGCACATCGCCAACTGGCCCGTGGGCATCGCCAACAACGTCTTCTTCATCGTGCTCTTCCTCCAGGCCGGCCTGTACGCCGACGCCGGCCTCCAGGTCGTCTTCATCGCGCTGGCCGCCTACGGCTGGTGGACCTGGGCCCGCGGCGGCGGACCGGCGACCGCCGACGTCCTGCCGGTGCGCCGCACGACAGGAGCCGAATGGGCCTGGCTCGCCGCCGCCGGAGTGCTGGGCACCGCCGTCCTCACCCTGCTGCTGGACAGGGCGACCGACTCCACCGTCCCCTTCTGGGACGCGCTCACCACGGCCCTCTCCCTGGCGGCCACCTACGGCCAGTGCCGCAAGCTGCTGGAGTCCTGGTGGCTGTGGATCGCCGCCGATCTGGTCTACATCCCGCTCTACGCCCACAAGGACCTGTACCTGACCTCCGTGCTGTACGTCGGCTTCCTCGCCCTGTGCGTGGCCGGCCTCCTCGGCTGGCGGCGCACCCTCATGGCGGCCGGCCCCCGCGCCGCGACGGCGGTGACCGCGTGAGCGCCACCGTCCGCCCGTACCGGCACGGCCTGGTGCTCGGCAAGTTCTATCCGCCGCACGCCGGCCACCACCACCTCGTCCGCACCGCCCTGGAGCGGTGCGAGCGGCTGACCGTCCTGGTCTGCGCCGCCTCCGTGGAATCGGTGCCGCTCGCCGACCGGGTGGCGTGGATGCGCGAGGCCCACCCAAAGGCCGTGGTCGTCGGCGCCGTCGACGACCACGCGGTCGACCTGCACGACCCCGCTGTGTGGGACGCCCACATGGCGGTCTTCCGCGCGGCCGTCCCGGAGGCGGTGGACGCCGTGTTCACCTCCGAGTCCTACGGCACCGAGCTGGCCCGCCGGTTCGGCGCGGCCGAGGTCACCGTGGACCTCGACCGCACCGCGTACCCCGTCTCCGGCACGGCCGTGCGCAAGGACCCGGTGGGCTGCTGGGCGTTCCTCGGCCCGGGTGTACGCGCCGCCCTCACCCGGCGCGTGGTCGTCCTCGGCGCCGAGTCCACCGGCACCACCACCCTCTCCCGGGCGCTGGCCGCCCACTACCGCGAGCGCGGCGGCGTCTGGGCGGACACAGGCTGGGTGCCCGAGTACGGGCGCACGTTCAGCGAGGAGAAGCTCGCCGCTGTCAGGGTCACCGACCCCGGAGCCGACTGGGCCCGAGTGGAGTTCACCTCCGAGGAGTTCCCCGTCATCGCCCGCCGTCAGGACGCCGAGGAACAGCGGGCGGCCCGCGACGGCTCCCCGGTGCTCTTCTGCGACACCGACTCCTTCGCCACCGCGATCTGGCACGAGCGCTACCTCGGCGCACCGAACCCCGAGGTGGCGGCGCTCGCCGACCGCACCCCACGTCACCTGTACCTGCTCACCGACCACGAGGGCGTGCCCTTCGAGGACGACGGTCTGCGCGACGGCCCGCACCTGCGCCCGTGGATGACCGGCCGGTTCCGGGAGGAACTGGAGCGCACCGGCCGCCGGTTCCTGCTGGTCACCGGCAGCCCCGAGGAGCGGCTGCGCACCGCCGTGGCAGCGGTGGACGGCCTGCTCGCCGAGGGCTGGCACTTCGCCGACCCGCTCCCGGAGCGCCGGTGACGACCACCGCCCTCCGTCTCCGGGCGACTTCGCCTTCGTCTTCGTCTTCGGCCGGCCGCGGGCCGTCGGCAAGACCGTCCGCCCGCTCTTCAGCGGAGCTCGTGGACCACCTGGATCTCGCCGACGATGTGGGCGTTGAAGTCGTCCCGTTCCTCGGCCGGAACCCAGAGTTCGAGGATCGTCCGGCCGCCGGCCTGCTGGACGGGGTATCGGCTCAAGAACTCCGAGTCGACCTCGAAACGGGTGACGAAGCCGGCGCCGCTGTGCTTCACGTTCCAGTCCCGCGCGATCCTGATCGCGTAGTCCTCGTCGAGGACCGGATAGAAGATCGGCTGCTCGGGCAGCCGGGGCGGCCAGGCACGCCAGTTCAGCTCCCGAACCAGATCCAGCTCCTTGAGGCCGGTGGGCCGCGACAGGGTCGTCGTCGCTCGCCGACTCGTCATCTGCATCGCTCTCTGAACATCAGCCGTGGGTACGGCGGGTCGGGAACCCGGACGATACCCTCACCACGAACTCGGCAGCCACGCGTTGTCCGGGGTTCGGGATCCAGGATCCGGGTGATCGAATCCCTGCCGCGAGCGAACTGGTGGACATCCCCGTGACAGCATCCCTGATCTGCAGGAAGACCCTTTCCCTCGAAGCGGGGACCGTCTACGCCTGGGAAACCGTGGAAGGCTTCACCGGCAGCATCCTGCTCGCCCCGGAGAGATCGGTCGCCCGCGCCTGCACACCGGAGGGGACACCTCTCGGCGGGACGCTCCTCGACAAGAACACCGGGAACGTGGAGAACCCCGACCCGGACCCGGCACTCCGCCGCGCGTTCCTGACCGTGGCCTCGGCGATCCTCCGGGAGGCGGAACGTCAGGACCCACTGCCCGACAGGATCGCGCGCACCTACTGGTAGGCGTCCCGTACCGGGTGGGTTTCCGCCGCGCACCGGGTCGGAACCGCTCGCCCGCCGTGGTCGTCTTGTGCGCTGACTGTGTACGCGGCAGGGATGCGGGGGAAGTTGTGACGCGGAACGTGACGAAGGCCGGCCTCCTGATGGTGGCCCTGGCGACGGTGTTCGGGGCCTCGGCCTGCGGCGGGGAGGCCGGCTCGACGGCGGGCGGGACGCCTTCCGCGCACAGGACGGGAGAGACCGTGGAGCCCTTCGGGGGCGACGCCTCGCCCGGTTGGGTGCCGACGCGTCGCGGCAGCGCGGGGGCGCCGTCCAGGGCCGCACGGATCGCCGCGACGCCCACCACCCGGCACGTGCCGTGGAACCTCGACATCCTGGACCAGCGGTCGCGGCCGCTGAACGGGAAGCTCACCACCACAGCCAAGGGCAAGGGCGTCCACGTCTATGTGATCGACACCGGAATGGACATCGCCCACGGGGAGTTCGGCGGACGCGCCCGCCTCGGTGCCGACTTCGTGGGCCCGAAGGACTCCGGTGACTGCTTCAGCGAGGGAGGCACCGGTCACGGCACGTTCGTCGCGGGCATCATCGGCGGTGCCAAGTACGGGGTGGCGCCCAAGGCCGAACTCGTACGGGTCCAGGGCGTCGTGTGCGAGAGCGAGGGCGGCGGCTCCCCGGCGGCCGCCGAGGCGGCGTTGGTGAAGTCGGTCAAGTGGGTCACCGCGCACGCGCAGAAGCCCGCGGTGGTGAACATGTCGCTGAACCTCGGCCACCGGTCGCCGGCCCTGGAGTCCGCGGTGAAGAAGATGGTCGACGCGGGCATCCCGACGGTGGTCTCGGCCGGCAACTTCCACGACGACGCCTGCAAGCACTCCCCCGCCGGCGTCCCCGGCACCATCGTCGTGGCGGCCTCCACCTCCGGCGACCGCGCGTGGAGCGACACGAGCTCCTACGGATCCGGCTACGGGCGGTGCGTCGACCTGTACGCCCCCGGCCAGAAGATCACCGCCGCCCTCGCCGGCGGCGGCACGGCCACGGAGGACGGCGGCGCGACGTCCTGGGCCGCGCCGCACGCGACCGGCGTGCTCGCGCTGTACCTGTCGGCGCACCCCCACGCCACGGCCCACGAGGCCCACGTCTGGCTCGACCGCACGGCCACCCGGGGCGTCGTGCGCGGCGTCCGCTCCGACACGCCCAACAGGCTGCTCAACACCGGCGGCCTCTGACCTGTCGGGCCCGACGCCGCCCGGGACCCGCCGCGGCGGCGTCGCGGATCCGCCCGGCCCGGTCAGGCCGGGGAAGCCGGACCGGGCGGGATGTGGACGGTCATGATCAGATGGCAGGTCCGGTCGCCCGAGCCGCGGTACGCGTGGGGGGCGTCGCCGTCGAAGGCGGCGGTCTGGCCGGCCTCCACGGCGTGCTCGGTGCCGTCGACGACGAGCGTCATCCGCCCGGCGGTGACGCTGACGGTCTCCACGACGCCGGCCTGATGCGGGTGGCTGGGGTACTCCTCGCCGGGTTCCAGTCTCCAGCGCCAGACCTCGACCGGGGCCGGTCCCTGGGTGGTGAGCATCAGCCGCGCCTCACCGCCCTTCTCCCCGGCCCACAGCGGCGCGACGGCGTCGGAGTCCACCACCCGGACGCGGCCTTCGGCCGGCCCCTCCATCAGCGCGGACACCGAGACGCCGAGGGTGTCGGCGAGACGGACCAGCGTGGCGAAGTTCGGATTTCCCTGGGCCTTCTCCAGCCCGACCAGGGCGCCTTTGCTGACCTTGGCGCGGCGGCCGAGTTCGTCCAGGGACAGCCCGGCACGGGTGCGCGCGGCTCTGACGTTCTGCGCGAGCGTCCGCAGGGCCGCTTCGGTCCCGGTCACGGCTCTCCCCTCCTCACGGCGTTCATTGCACTGCACCACGCGGTCGTTCGGTTGACACACCTCGGTCGGTGCGTTGTACGGTGCAGTCGTTCTGTTGATAGTAAGGGATGTACCCGTGATCGCTCTGCTGCTGGCCCTGGGCAGCTCCCTGGCCTACGGATGCGCCGACTTCTTCGGCGGCCTCGGCTCCCGCAAGGCCCACGTCCTGCGCACCGTGATGATCGCCGCCCCCGCGTCGCTCACCGTCGAACTGCTGCTGTGGCCCTTCCTCGGCGCCTCCTTCTCCACAGCGACCCTCGCCTGGGGCGCCGCGTCCGGTGTCGCGTCGGCGGCCGCCTTCGCCCTGCTCTACCGCACGCTCGCGATCGGCCCGATGAACGTCCTCTCCCCCCTCACCGCGCTGGTCTCGGCCGTGCTGCCGGTCGGTGTCGGAGTGCTGCAGGGCGAGGACCTGGGCGTGGCCGGGCTGATCGGACTGCCGCTGGCGCTGGCGGCGGTGGTCCTGGTCAGCGCCGGCGGCGGCGCCGGGACCGCGCGCCCGTCGCGCACGGCGCTGCTGCTGGCCTGCGGCGCCGGGGCCGCCATCGCGCTGCAACTGGTCTTCCTGCACCAGGCGCCCCCGGACAGCGGCGTCGGACCGCTGATCGTCGGCCGCGCCGTCTCGTCCGCCGTCACCCTCGCCGCCGCCGGGCTCATGCACCGCCGCCTGGGCCCGGAGAAACCCGCGTACGCGATGTCGGCCACGGCCGGCGTGCTGGACTCGGTGGCCAATCTGCTGTTCCTGCTCGCCGCCCGCAGCGGTGACCTGGCCGTCGTCGCCATGATCACCGCCCTGTATCCGGCCGGCACCGTCCTGCTGGCCCGCGGCGTGCTCGCCGAGCGGATCCACCGCGGGCAGCTGATCGGCCTGGGCACCGCGGCCGCGGCCGTCAGCCTCCTCGCCCTCACCTGACCCCGTACACCCCCCGGAAGGACCCCCGCATGTTCATCCAGCCCTGGGACGCCGCCCTGGACGACGCCGAATGGCAGACCTGGATCGCCGACGGCCACGACTTCGGCATCCTCAGCGTCAACGGCCTGCCGGGACAGCCGCCCGTCGTCGTGCCCACCCACTTCACCGTCGACGGGGCCGGCCTGCTCGTCCACCTCGCCCGCCCCAACCCCGTCTGGAAGGCGATCGAGGCCGATCCGGACGTCACCTTCACCGTCACCGGCGACTACGCCTTCATCCCCGGACCCTGGCGTGCCAAGCCCGGTGTCCCGCCCACCGAAGGCGTCCCCACCAGCTACTACGCGGCCGTCCAGTTCACCTGCCGGGCGACGGTCGTCGACGAACCCGAGGCCAAGGCCGAGCTGCTGCGCCGCCAGATGGCCCACTTCCAGCCCGAGGGCGACCACGCGCCCATCGAGCACCACCAGGCTCCTTACGGACGGATGCTGGCCGGCATCCGCGGGCTGCGCCTGGACGTCACGGCGGTTCGCGCCAAGTTCAAGTACGACGACCACAAGGACGTCGAGCAGCGCGCCGACACCGTCCGCCGGCTCACCGAACGCGGCACCGGTCTGGACGCACCCACCGCGGCCCAGCAGTCGCGCCGCCTGGACCGCGTCGGCACCTGGAAACCCTGACCGCGCCCCTCACGCCCCCGACCCGGAACGGACCCCGGATGACCACCTTCCGTATCAGCCCCGCCGTCGCCGACGCCTTCCCCGACGCCCTCGTCGCCGTGGTCACCGCCACCGGACTGCGCGGCGGTGAACCCTGGCCCGCCACCACCGCCGCCCTCGAGGACCTGGAGCAGCGGCTCGCCGACACCACCTGGCAGCCCGCGGACGAGACCGATCCGCGCATCGAGGCATGGCACACCGCCTACCGCTCCTTCGGCACCAATCCCCGCCGCACCCGGCCCAGCGTCGACGCCCTCGGCCGCCGCCTCGCCAAGAAGGGCGGCCTGCCACGCATCAACGCCGCCGTCGACTCCTACAACGCCGTCTCCGTCCGCCACGGCCTGCCCGCCGGCGCCTTCGACCTCGACCATGTCACCGGCGACGTGGAGATCCGCTACGCCGACGGCGGCGAGACCTTCACCCCGCTCGGCGAACCCGACGCCGTCGAGAACCCCCGCCCCGGCGAAGTCGTCTACGCCGACACCACCGACGTACTCACCCGGCACTGGAACCACCGCGACGCCCACCGCACCCGTGTCACCCGCGACTCCACCCACGTAGCGTTCATCCTCGAAACGCTCCACGCCACCCGCGACGGGCATCTCGTGAGGACCGCGGCCGACGAACTCCGTGACCTGCTGGCACCGCACGCCGCGCAGGTGACGGTTCGCTACCTCGGCCCGGGCACCGACGCCTGAACCACGTCTTCATGCCGCCTCGCCCAGAACGCCGGCTGCTCAGAGCGCCGGCTTGTTCACAGCGCCGGTTCGGGAAGCTCTCCGGGCTCGACCACGACGACCTCGACACGGGTGCAGCCGACCGCCTCCAGCGCACGCCTGCGCCGCGTGGCGGAACGCTTGTCGTAGCGTCCGGCGGAAGCCTGCGACGCACCGTCCGGGTCGGTCCACGTCAGGCTGTACCGACGTTTCACAGTCGACATGCAGCCGTCCTCTCTGACATCACCGGCACATACGAGCGCACCCGGACCGGTTCATCGTTCATACGATCCAGCAGCTTCACATGCCTGGGACCGCATCGGAAGGACCAGCGGGTGTGGCGGAGGTCATCGCCGCACGTAGCGGGCGGGAGACCGTTCGCGGGGAAGCCCACGAGGGGGCTGTGAGAAAAACCATGATCCGCGGGCGTCCGGGTCACCGGCACGTTCCCGGCCGGCGACCCGGACGCGGCTGCCGCTGATGGCCGGGCGCCGCCGGGACGGTCGCGTGACAGCCGGTCGGCCGTCCGCCTCCGCACAGGTGCGATCAAGCCATCTTTCCTTCACACGAACGGCACAACAGGACCTAGAGTGTGCGCGTGACCGAGCAGAACCCCGAACTCATCGCCGGCCGCTACCAGCTGGTCGAACGCATCGGCCAGGGCGGTATGGGCCGGGTCTGGCGTGGCCTTGACCAGCAGCTCTTCGGACGCGAGGTCGCCGTCAAGGAGATCCTCTTCCCGCCGGGGCTGGAGGACGCCGCCCGCGCCACACTGCTCGGACGCTTCACCGCAGAGGCTCGCGCTGCGGTCACTATCAGCCATCCCGGAATCATCACGATCCATGACGTCGTGGAGCACGGGGGCGCCCCTGTGATCGTCATGGAGTTCATCCGCGGGCAGTCGCTGGCGGCCGCCGTCCGCGAGCGGGGCCGGCTGCCCGTGCGGCGGGTGGCCGAGATCGGCGTCGCCATGCTCGACGCGCTGGCCGAGGCGCACGAGGGGCGGATCATCCACCGCGACATCAAGCCGGACAACGTGCTCCTGGCCAAGGACCGGGTCGTCCTCACCGACTTCGGCATCGCGCACCTCGCGGACGCCACGACCAAGCTGAGCCACAGCGGGATCGTCATCGGCACGCCGCAGTACATGTCCCCTGAGCAGTTGGAGGGCAGGCGTCCGACCCCCGCCAACGACCTGTGGGCACTCGGCGCCACCCTGTACCACGCCGTCGAGGGGCGGCCTCCGTTCGAGGCGGAGGGGCTCCACGCCCTGGCGGTGGCCGTGTTCACGCGCCCGCACCGGCCGCCGGTCCACGCCGGACCGCTCGCTCCCGTACTGGAGGCGCTGCTCACGAAGGATCCGGAGCAGCGGATCGGCGCCACCGAGGCCGCCGGGATGCTGGCCTCGGTGCTGCGCTCCCTCCCGGCCCCGGACGACTCGGCCGCCGGTGAGGAGCCCAGGCCTGAACCCGGGCACCGTCCCGCCCCGGACGCCGCCACGGAGCAGGCGTCGTCCTCCGTTCCCCCCAAGCCCCGAAAGCCTTCCACGGCCGCGACGCCGAGCAGGCCGCACGAGCCCACGGTCCTGGATTCCGGGGCGGCGACCCCGGACGACCGGCCCCCCGTTCCGGACCACCCCCCTGTCCCGGACAAGGACCCCGTCAAGGACCCCGTCGCGGACCGCCCGACCGACCCGTCGCCGGTCCCCGTGCCCACACCCCCGACCGAGGACCTGGTCACGCTGGGGACGACGGCCTGGATGGAGGCGGGCGAGCGGAAGCCGGTACGGGCGCGCGCCCTCACCCGGCGCTCCGTGGTCCTGGGCGCGGCACTGGCCACGCTCGCGGCCGGTTCCGCGCTGACCTGGACCCTCTCGGGTGACGACAGGTCACCCGGCGACAACAGGGCGGCCGGGGGTGCCTCGGGCTCCGCCACGACGGTGGTGATCGGAGTGGACGCACCGCTCACCGGCGGTCTGTCCCCGATGGGCCTCGGCGTCCGGAACTCCGCCGATCTGGCGGTCAGGACCGCGAACGAGAAGGGGTTCGTCCCCGGCGTGAAGTTCGAGATCAAAACCTTGGACGACGCCTCCGACCCCGTCATGGGTCCGCGGAACGCGGCCGGTTTCATAGCGGACCCGAAGGTGCTGGGCGTCGTCGGACCGTTGAACTCCAGCGTGGCCCGGACCCTGGTGGCGCCGCTGGACCAGGCCGATCTGGTCACCGTCTCACCGAGCAACACCGCTCCCGATCTGACGCTGGGCCCCGACTGGGCCGCGGGCACCAAGTCCCGTCCGTACGACACGTACTTCCGCACCGTGGCCACGGACGTGGACCAGGGCCCGTTCGCCGCCCGGTACCTGCGCACCGAGGCCGGGAAGGACAAGGTGTAC
Organism: Streptomyces sp. NPDC058751; assembly: GCF_042746485.1. Taxonomy (NCBI): domain Bacteria; kingdom Bacillati; phylum Actinomycetota; class Actinomycetes; order Kitasatosporales; family Streptomycetaceae; genus Streptomyces; species Streptomyces sp. NPDC058751. Next base: position 74,351 of record NZ_JBHYPZ010000026.1, read on the forward strand.
GTCATCGACGACAAGAGCGCCTACGGCACCGGTCTCACCTCCGGTTTCACGGCCGAGTTCGAGAAGCTCGGCGGAACCGTGGTCGGCACGGAACAGGTCGATCCCGACCGGACCGGGTTCCCCGACCTCGCCGCGAGCGTCCGGGCCTCGGGCGCCGACGCCGTCTACTTCGGGGGTCACGAGAACACCGCGGGGCTGCTCTCCAAGCTGCTCGAGCAGGCCGGGGCCGGCATCCCCCTGGTGGGCGGCGACAGCCTCTTCACGGAGGAGTTCCTCACCTCGGGCTCGAAGGCCGACGGCGACCTCGCCGTCAACATCGGCGTGCCCGCCGAGGACATGGCGGACGGGGCCGACTTCGTCACCCGGTACGACGAGGCCGGATACAAGGACGCGGCCGACTGGTACGGACCGTACGCCTACGACGCGACCTGGAGCATCGTCGAGGCCGTCAAGTCCCTCGTGACGGCCAACGGCGGGACCCTCCCCCAGGACGCCCGCGCGAAGATGCGGCAGGCGGTGGCCGGGCTCGCCTTCGACGGGGTCACCGGCCGCGTGTCCTTCGACGAGTACGGCGACACCCGCAACCGGGGTCTGACGTTGTGCTCGCTGGCCGACGGCCGCTGGGCCACCGTCACCAGTGGAGCCGCGCCCTCCTGACCCCCACGGACCGCGTCACGGAAGGCGGACCGCGTCACGGAAGACGGAAACCCGTCCGAACGGCAGGGCAACCGCGACCGGCCCCTGAGTGTCTAGGCAGCGACACGTCATCCGGCCCGCCGCAAGAAGCGCGGCGGGCCCCACGATCCCGAGGGGGGATTCCATGCGCGTCCGCCCGGCCTCCGCCGCCGCGTTCCTCGCCACCGTTCTTTCCGCGTCAGTGATTCCGGCAGCCGCCCAGGCGGCGGGCACGGCCGCGCCCGGCGCCACGACGTTCTCGAACGTCGTGGTCGACGGCGGCAAGGACGTCGTGCTCGGCCTGACCACCAAGAAGACCGTCACGATCACCTGGACGGCGACGGACCCGGACGGTGTGGTCGCTTCCTGGGCCTACCTGTGGCACGGCCCCAACACCGACGACGCCGACGGCAGACTGCCGCTCTACCCGCCCGCGGGTACGTGCACGGTGTCGCCCACCGACCCCACCACCTCCACCTGCAAGGTGAGCTTCGGCGTGGACGCCGCGCGGGACTTCGACGACACCGCCCTCGCCGGCACCTGGAAGGTGCTCGCCGAGGCCCAGGACACCAACGACGACTGGACGGCCGTCGACGTCGCGGGCACGGCGAGTGTCAAGCGGTACGCGAAGCTCACGGTGAACGCCTCGCCCGAGCCGGTGAAGAAGGGCAAGACCGTCACGGTCACCGGCAGGCTGACGCGCGCCAACTGGGAGACCGGCACGTACACCGGCTACGAGGGCCGGGCGGTCCAGCTCCAGTTCCGCAAGAAGAACAGCAACACGTACACCACGCTGAAGACCGTCACCACCGGCAGCGGCGGGGCGCTGAAGACCACCACGAAGGCCACGGCGGACGGCTACTTCCGCTTCCTCTTCACCGGCTCCTCCACCACCGGCCCGGCCACGGCGACCGGCGACTTCGTCGACGTCAGGTGACGGTGCCGGAACCTGTTCGTCCGGTCGGCCCCGGCCCGGACCGACCGGACGTGCTCCGCACCGCCACCGACCGCACTCGCCACGAACTCCCCTGACCCGAAAGGCCGTTGGCGACAGATCCCGCGGGACGAAAACCTCTCCGAGGCATTCGGCACGGCCCGGCCACGTCCGCCGACCTGGCCGCCGAGTTCGACGAAGACCGCGGCGCGACCAGTTACCACCTGCGGCAGCTGGCCCGGTTCGGTTTCATCGAGGAGGACACCGCCCGGTCCGCCGAACGGCCTTCGTTATGGCGCAACCGCGAGTTCCTCGCCCTGTGGACCGGTCAGGTCGTCTCGACGCTGGGCGCGCAGACCAGCGGGACGGCGATGCCACTGCTCGTCCTGGCGACCACGGGGTCGCCCTCCGACGCCGGGATCGTGGGAGCCGCCGGAACGCTTCCCCACCTCGTCGCCCACCTGCCCGCCGGCCCCCTGGTGGACCGGTGGAACCGCCGTACCATCCTGCTGGTCAGCGAGGTCTGCGGGGCCCTGGCCCTCTCCATCGTCCCGATCGCGACATGGCTGGGGGCGGTCACGGTCGTGCACCTCGCCGCGGTCGCCTTCGTCCAGGGGCTGTGTTTCGTCTTCTTCGGGCTGGCCGAACGCGCCGTCCTCCCCAGGATCGTCCCGGCGGCGCTGCTGCCCACGGCGACGGCCCACAACGAAGCCAGGAGCCGCGGGGCGGCCCTGGCCGGCCCTCCCTTCGGCGGCATGCTCTTCGGCGTCGGCCGCGCCGTGCCGTTCCTGGTCGACGCGCTCTCCTACGCGATCGCCTGTGTCGGACTGCTGTTCATCCGGAGCGACCTGCGGAACCGGGCGACGGCGGCGCCGGAATCGCTGTGGCGGTCGGCGGTCGCGGGCCTGCGCCGGGTCTGGCGTCACCCGCTCGTCCGTGCCGCCATCCTGCTGATCGCCGCCGGCAACCTGGTCTTCCAGGCGCTCGTCCTCATCCTCGTCGTCCTCGCCCGCCCCCACGGGGCCACCCCCGGCACCGTCGGCACGATGCTCGGCATCTACAGCGGAGGCGGCCTGGCCGGAGCGATCGCGGCGGGCAGGCTCCATCAGCACTTCACGCCCAAGACCGTCATCCTCGGGGCCAACTGGATCTGGGCCGCGCTCCTGCCCCTGTTCCCGTTCACGTCCAGCCCCCTGCTGATCGGCGTCATCGGTGCCGCCTGCGCGTTCGTCGGACCGCTGTGGAACGTCGTGATCATCAGTTACGCGACCCTCCTGGTCCCCGACGAGCTGCTGGGGCGCGTGACCAGCGCCGCCATGACCTTGTCGTGGGGCGTCATGCCCGTCGCCTCCCTCGGGGCGGGCTTCCTGCTCACCGCCGCCGGACCGGTCCCCTCCCTGTGGGTGCTGGCCGCGGTGATGCTCGCCACCGCGATCGCCGCCACCGCCAGCCCGGCCGTCCGCCACGCCCCACCGCTCCCCCTCCCGGAAGACGGAGCCGAGGCGAGGGCGGGGCATGCCGGGCGCTGACGCACCCGCCGCTTCCCGACACCCCGGAGGACCCGCCGGCACGGGCACCGGACGGGTCAGAGCGCCGGTTCGGGAAGCTCTCCGGGCTCGACCACGACGACCTCGACACGGGTGCAGCCGACCGCCTCCAGCGCACGCCTGCGCCGCGTGGCGGAACGCTTGTCGTAGCGTCCGGCGGAAGCCTGCGACGCGCCGTCCGGGTCGGTCCACGTCAGGCTGTACCGACGTTTCACAGTCGACATGCAGCCGTCCTCTCTGGCATCACCGGCGTGCACGGACGCACGCCGACCGGTTCATGGTCCACTCGGTCCAGCAGCTTCACATATCCGGCGCCGTACCGGAAGGATCGACGGGAATTGAGCACGCAGAGGAGCGGAGTGATCGCTTCACGTCACCAGAATGTCATTCCGGGGGCGCTTCGGGGATCTGGGTGGGGCCGTGCCGGTCGAGGGCCTCCTCCAGTTCGACGCGGACGTCCGGGGGGATGTCGCCGTCGCGCCCCCAGACCAGGATCAGTTCGGCGATGTTGCGGAGCTTGATGTTGGTGTGCTGCGAGACGTCCTTCAGTACGGCCCAGCCCTGGTCCGGGGACACCCGGCCGAGCGCGACGACCATCCCGATGGCCTGGTCCACGACGGCGTGCGATGTGACGGCCTCCTTCAGCTGCTGAACTTCCGCCTCGAGCTCGAAGACGCGGTCGCTCTCCTCGTTCGGTTCACTGGATCCCGGTTCCATGGCTCCATCCTCGTGACCCGACCGGCACGATGCCACCGGCTCGCGCTCCCCCGCGACGCGAGCGGCGGGGTGTCGAGAACCACTGTCGCGGCGTACAACCAAGCCGCCGATCTCCGATCGTTACGTCAAGCGACGCTAACGGGCTGGCAAAGTCCGCTGGTTGTGGGCTTGAATGCGGCTCGGCGCGACCGTTGTCGTGGACGCGTCCATGAAGACATGAGGGTGGGAACGATCGTGAAGTCACTTCCGGGGCGCGTCCTGGTGGGCATCGGCGTGATGGCGGCACTCGCCACGACGGCCGCGTGCGGGGGGAAGGACACCGGCGGCGGCACCGGCGGCGCCGAATCGAAGAAGCCTGCCGCCAAGGCGACGCCCGCCGTCGAGGAGGGGCTGAAGCCGCTCACCGAGGCACAGTTGACGAAGGCCGTGATCGCCAAGGCGGACGTCAAGGGCTACCGCGTCGGCGACACTCCCGACGACGAGATCCCGGAGGTGAGCGTGCCCGCCGAGCCCGCCGGCTGCCAGGCCCTCGCCGACATGTTCCTGCTGGGCACCGAGCCCGACGCGACGGCCCGCGTGTCCCGTTCGCTGACGAGCCTGAAGGTGACCGACGGCACGGTGCTGCGCGTCGGCCTGCTCGCGCAGAAGGAGGCGGACGCCAAGAAGGTGGTCGCGGACCTGCGCACCGAGAGCGGGAAGTGCGGCTCGTACGAGCACACCGACTACCAGTACACGGCGGTCAAGCCCGCGAAGGCCCCCGCCCTCGGCGACGAGGCGGTGTCGTACACGATGACCGGGAACATCGAGGGAACCAGGATCCCGATGACCTACACGGTCGTGCGCAGCGGTTCGACCCTCGCCGTCTTCTACGCGATGAGCGCCGTGCGCGGCAAGGCCCCCGAAGTGCCGGCCGGTGTCGTCGAGGCGCAGATCACCAAGATCGAGAAGACCGCCTGACGGTTCACGGCACGACGACCACGAGGGGCCCCGCGGATCGTCTGCGGGGCCCTCGCCGCGTGCCTGCCCGGCAGGACGGGACCGGCGGCCGGGCAACAGCCGGTAAGACAAGAGCGATTCTGCTGAACTCGCCTTTAGAATTCGCCTGTTGGTGCCTCGCACATGTCGGCCCCCGGGCCCCCTTCCGTCATCTGACAGCACTCCCACGACCAAGGAGCACAGGATGCAGGATCGGCCCGAGGACATCCCGACGCAGCCCGCGGGACAGACGCCGACCCAACCCGGCTTCACCGCCCCGTCCGCACCTTCCCCCGCGCTTCAACCTCAGCCGCAGGCACAGGCGTTACCGCAGCCGAGACCCGAACTCACCCCGGGCCAGAGCCCTGCCCAGAACCCGGGCCAGGCGGCCACGAGCACTTTCGGCGCTCCTCCCGGCTACCCTCCGGCCCAGCAGTACACGTACGGGCAACCGCACGGCTACCCCCCGCCGCCCGGCGGCAAGGGCACCGCGGGGCGCGCGGTGCTGTGGGTGGTGGTCGGTGCGGTGGCCGCCTCCGCGCTGTGGGCCGGAGGGCTCTTCCTCCTCGGCCCGTGGGGCGAGGACCCGGATCTCGCGGGGTACCGGGCCAAGGCCAATCTCTGTTCCGCGGTCGACTACACCGCCCTGATGACCGAGTACGGCGAGGAGGACGACCTCCCCACGCACAACTCCCTGAAGCACAAGGCGATCGATCAGAGTTACTGCAGCATCTCCCTGAAGACGTCGTCCAGTTCCTCCTACGCCGACGCGTACCTCTCGGTGCAGATGGACCTGCACAAGAAGACCGATCCCGCACCCGAGTTCACGGCCGTGTGGTCCGAGTACGACCAGCGGTACGAGGACTACGAGGTGGAGGAGGTGTCCGGCATCGGGGACGAGGCCTATCTCCTGACCGAGGACACCACCTCCGGCACGGGAACCAGCGGCAGCCGGGCGGTGATCCTCGCGGTGCGCGACGGCTGGATGACGTACCAGATGAGCTGGAGCGCCTACACGTCCTCCTACGAGACGTCCACTCCGCCCGACATCGACAAGGTCTCGCGGTGGGTGAGGACCGACACCCGCTCGACCCTGGAGAACCTCCGGTCCGAATGACCCGGCACCGGACAGCCGGAAGAAGACAGCCGGAAGAAGAAGACCCCGTCCCGCACAACCCGGGACGGGGTCCTCACAGAGCGCCGGGCAGGCCTTGCACCTGCATCTCCCCGCAGGAAGCGGGACGTCTTTCCTTGGACCACCAACGCGCGGCTGACCGGCGGGGCTTCCCCCGATCGGCTCAAGATCAATCGTACAGCACGATCACCGCCGGGAGGATCAGAGGCTTTTCCATTCCTGGGCCGCCCGGGCCAGGTGTTCCCACACGGCCGCGAGGGCCGGGCTCGCCGGCATGTCGCGCCGGGACGCGAGGTAGAGGGTGTTCAACGGCTCGACCTCCGGCCGGTGCATCTGCACGACCTGGCCCGCGGCCAGTGCCGGGGCGGCGAGGTACCGGGGCAGCACGGAGACGCCCATGCCGGACACCACCGCGGCCAGCACCGCGCGCAGGTCCGGGACGACGACCGCGACCTGGTTGGGCGGCCGCCGTCCGAACTCGCTGCGCCAGTACCGCCGGATGATCGGGAGATCGGCCGCGTAGGCCACCAGCGGCATGTGGGCCAGCGCGGCGACCGGGTCGGCGGCCAGCCGCTCCTGGTCCACGGCGTGCGCCAGCGCGGGCGGCCCCACCAGCAGGAACTCCTCGTCCACCAGCGGTGTCACCGACAGTTCCTTCTGCTGGGGGCGGACCGCGGAGACCACCAGGTCGAGCCTTGCCGCCGTCAGCGCCGTCAGGAGTTCCCCGGCCAGGCCCAGGGTCACCCGGATCCGGAGTCCGCGGGCCGAGAGCGGTGCCAGCGCGGGGAGCACCTGCAGGGACATCACCTCGGCCGCTCCGCCGAGGTGGACGGTGCCCTCCAGCATGCTCTCCTCCCCCGAAGGGGCCAGGGCGGTGCGCAGCCCGTCGACGTGCAGGCCGACGCGGGCGGCCAGGGCGGCCGCCCTGGGCGTCGGCCGGGCCCCTTTGCTCGACCGGACGAACAGCGGCTCGCCCAGCTGTTCCTCCAGACGGGCCAGCTGTCCGGTGACGGCCGGCTGGCTCACCCCCAGGCGGGCGGCGGCCGCGGACAGCGAGCCGGTGCGGTAGATCTCCAGGAACGTCGCCAGCAGGTCCAGGCCGGGCACGGGCGCCTCCGTCCATCACAGAGCTTATGAAGTGCTCCACTCGATCAAATCCTAGTGATGGGCGCCCGGCAGTCGGGGTGCGGCCACCGGCAGTACGACGCCATGCCGCACCACCCGCAGACGGGCCACCCGGGTTCCATAAGACTTCTTATGACATGGCGGAGGCGGCAGGGCATTTCCGTGATGAATCCTGGAGTTGTCCTGAGCACAGCGGTACTGCGGTCCGCAAGCCCCAGGAACTGCTTTCCATGATCGTTCTACAGATAAGAGCAGGTATTTCGATGCCGAAGATCCTGATGATCGTCTCAGCCGCCGACAGCCTGGTCCTGGCCGACGGATCCACCCACCCGACCGGCTTCTGGGCGGAGGAGGTCGTGGCTTCCCACAAGGTGCTGCGCGCCGCCGGGGCGCAGGTGGACATCGCCACCCCCGGCGCCGTCCGCCCGACGGTCGACGCCCTGAGCCTCGACGAGCGCGGTGGCGTGTCCGAGAGCGACGCCAAGGAGTTCAGCGCCTACCTCGACGGCATCGACGACCAGCTCTCCAGCCCGCTGTCGCTGGCCGAGGTGAGCCTGAGCGACTACGACGCGCTCTACGTCCCCGGTGGTCACGCGCCGATGACCGACCTCGCCCACGACACGGACCTCGGGCGGCTCCTCAACGAGGCCGACGCCCGGGGCACGGTCGTCGCCGCACTGTGCCACGGCGTCGCCGCCCTGCTCAGCGCCAAGACTCCGGACGGCGGCTTCACGTTCGCGGGCCGCAGCCTCACCGCCTTCGCCGACGAGGAGGAGCGGCAGGGCGGGCTCGGCGACAACACCCCCTTCTTCCTGGAGAGCGTGCTGCGCGAGCGCGGTGCCGTGGTCGAGACCGGGGCCCCGTGGAGCAACACGGTCGTCGTGGACGGCAAGCTGATCACCGGCCAGAACCCGCAGTCCAGCACGGGCACGGCCGAGGCGACCCTGAAGGCTCTGGCCGGCCGCTGAGGCACACCGGGGCTCCGGGCACCGGCGCGCCCCGCCTGAACACCGCTCGAAGGAACGGCCGGACACCGCTCGAAGGAACGGCCGCGGAGGCTCGGCACGCCTCCGCGGCCGTTTCCGTGTCCTCGGTGGATCCCGGCCCGTCCCGTCACCCTTCGCACGGCACCGGACGGAGGCGGGGTCGCTGCCTCAGGCCCACCGCGCACCGCACACCGCACACCGCACCCGGCGCCCTGGACACTCGACCGGGCGAAATCCTCCCCCAAATGCCCATCTATGGGAGGCTGTTGGCGGTCGTTCGATGGGGAGCAACGGACCGCGAGGGGGGATCGTCCGGTGTCGTGTCCGACGAGCGGGACGGCGGAGGCCGTGTCATGAGCGGTGAGACGGCATGGATAGCCACCGGCTGGCTGCTGGGATTCGGCGCGGTCAACGCGGGGCTGTACGCGACATGGTGGCTGCTCACACGAGAGGACCGGAGGTTCCTGCGAGGCGTCCGGGCGGCGGATGTGGACCCGATACAGGCTGCGTGGTGGCTCGGCGCCTCGTGGACGGGCGCGTCACCTCAGCAGGAGGGTTACGCGGCACAGGTGGCCGTGGGCCTGCTGATACGGGCCGGGGACGCCGGGATCGACCGTGACGGCCGGATCACCGTGCCGCGCGGGCGGCTCGGCAGCCAGAAGGACCCGGTCCTCGCCGCCCTCGTGACCCTCCTGCGCCTCCACAAGGGGGCCACGGTGCACGAACTGCTCAACGACCCCCGTTTCCAGCGGTTCCAGAACGTTCTGGAGTCGCGTCGCGCTCCCTTGCGCACACAGTTCGGCTTCTACCGCGTGCCCGCGCTGACCGCCGCCTTCGTCACCGCGTTCGGCATGTCCATGCACGCGATGCTCATGCGCTGCCCGGTGCCCGGACTGCCCTCCCGGGATCCGGGCTTGTGGACCACGGCCTGGATAGCGGTGTGGGCCGCGCTGGCCGCCCTCGCGGCACTCTGGCCCCAGGAGATGTCCCGCCCCTGGGCCGGTTTCACCCGTCGCTGCCGTACCACCGTCACCCGGGCCCTGGCCGACCAGACCCCGGAGACCCGCCGCCGGGTGCACACGAGCGCCTCGGAACCCTCCGACCGGCGCCCGCCGGAAGCCGTGGCCGTCCCGCGCCCCCGGACCGCGGCCCACGCCACCGACCGCGAACCGTCCCCGTACGGTCTCGACCTCGATCTCGACCTGGCCACGCAGCCGGAGGACGCCCACCACGACGGCCCGGGCGGCGGAGACTTCACCGGGGGCGACTGACCCCGGACGGACGACGAGGCCGGTGGGCCCCGGCCGTGCCGACCGCCCGCCCCGGGACCGCCGGTCCGGGCCGGCGGGTGAGCAGTCGGGTCAGCAGCGGCAGGGCGCGTGCCGCGTCGGGGGCCCGGTCCAGGGGCAGATGGACGATGTCCGCGGGGAGTTCCCTGCGGTCGCGGGGGACGGCGAGGACGGGCATACCGGCGGCGCGCAGGTGCCGGGAGAGCTGCTCGATGGAGACCAGTGCCGGCCGGTGTTCGTCGGCGAAGGCGCGCAGCCGCTCGAAGCGGGCGAGGGAGCCGTCGTCCTCGCAGACCTCGCCGAGCACGCCGACCGGTGCGAGCCCGGCCAGGAGCAGCAGGTCGACGGTGGCCTCGGTGCGGCCGCGCCGTTCGGCGACCCCGCCGGGGCGGGCCCGTAGCGGGAACATGTGCCCCGGGCGCACCAGTTGTCCGGGACGGGCCGAGGCGTCGGCCGGCGTGCGCGCGGTCGCCGCCCGGTCCGCGGCCGAGATCCCCGATCCGGTGCCGACCGCGTCCACGGAGACGGTGGAGGCGGTCGTCCCGGCCGGATCCGTGCCCGGGGCGGGCTCCACCATGAGCGGCAACCGGAGCCGGTCGGCGATCTCGCCGGCCATCGGGACGCAGATCAGCCCGCTGGTGAAGCGTACGAAGAATCCCATGGTCCGCGCGGTGGCGAACTGGGCCGCCATGACCAGGTCGCCCTCGTTCTCCCGGTCCTCGTCGTCGACCACGACGACCGGGCGCCCGGCCCGCAGTTCCTCGACGGCGACCACGAGCGGGTCGAGCGACCGTCGCGTTCCAGCAGATGCCACTCTGTCCAGCCCTTCTCGATCTTGCTCTTCCGGCGTTGGCATCGGCCAACCCGTGGTCCGGCTTGAGGATCGGCACTCCAACAGGCGAGTCGGCGGATGAACGACGGTTCCCGGCGACGGGGCCGGGGTCGTCCGCGTACACCCGCGGTCGTCGGCGCGCGCACCCACGACCGTCGGCGCGCGCACCGGCGTTCGATTTCGGCCGGTGATCCGTTACGCTGCGGGCCGTCGATCACGAAGGAAGACATGTTCAAGCGACTTGCCACTGCCGCGGTGACGGTGGTTCTGATGGCCGGGCTCGGTGCGTGCGGTGGCGGTGGTGGGGGCGACGTCCACGACGAGGGTTCGGACTACTCGGTCGACGTCGGCCAGAACAGCGGGAGTGGGAGCGGGAGCGGTGCCGGGGAGTCCCGGCCGGACGCCTCGGCCACGGCCGACGCGAGCGTCTTCGGCCTCCGGGACGACGTCCGTCACCTCAGGGCCAAGACCGCCCGGGCCACGCGGCCGCACATGACGAAGAAGTGCGCCACGACCACACGGCGGGTCAAACACACGTCGAGCACCGGCTCGGGCACCAAGCGGCACACCCGCACCTGGTACTCGACCGAGCACTCCAAGACCTGCAAGCAGGTCCGCAGGGGAACCGAGTCCTACACGCGCGTCGTCCGGCCGGAACAGTGGTGCGTCAGCCTGGACGACGTCGACGGCGACAAGGGCCGGGACGACGTCTGGTACCAGGTCGACCGAACCGACTACGACGCGGCCGTCGGCACGGACGACCACGCGCGCATCGGCTTCACCCCCACGGGCGACGGCTGCTGACCCGAACGGCGAGAAGCCCGGCGGACGTCACACAGAACCCCCTCGCGCGGGTCTGCCGCCCGGGCGGTCCCCGGATCCCCGGCGTCCTCGTCAGGCCCGCTTCGTGGTCCGCCGGCTCAAGTCCCGTTGCGCCCAGTCGGTGACGCCGCTCAGCCGGAGGGCGGCCACGGCCGGGTCGCCGGTTCGAGTGGGCTGGTCCACCTCGAAGTCGTAGCCGGTCAGACCGCTTTCCTCCTCGACGACACGAGCGATGCGGTAGGCCCGTTCCATCACCTCGAACGCCGCCCGGCCCGAGTGGCGGTAGGCGACCTCGATGTGGGCCGTGTCCCCGCAGTAGTCGAGCTGCACCCGTCCCGGAGGCCCGACCGTCCCGAGGGTCAGGCTGTACGGGTACTCCTCGTGCTCGACAGGTCCGACGTCCCGCGAGACCCGGTCAAGGATGCGGTTCCACTCGCCCCGGTGCCCGTCGGTGAGCCGGAGCGGGGGCAGGTCGCCGTCGGGGTCGAAGCCCGCGTTCTGCCGGTCGAGCGATTCCTGAAGCGTCAGGCCCGCCCGCACCCGTACGAGCAAGATGTCGTAGGTCACTTGACGAATCTACGCACCCTCCCGGCTCCCCGTCGACGCCCCGTCCCGGGCGCACCGCATTCTCACCGAGGCGAGTTCACGGCTCCACGGGGCGGGCTTCGGTCACGAGCCCCGCAGTGGCCCGGTCGGCGCAGGTGCGAGGAACGGGCCGTGTCATCGGCTCACCCGTCGGTGTGTGTCCCGTCCCGCAGCGGGAAGGCCATCATGCTCACGCCCAGGGGAACGGTTCCCGGTGTGTGGGGTGGCCGGGCCGCTTCGTGGAGTTCGACGGCGAGGTCCACGAGCCGCTGCCGGACGCTCTCCCAGGTCCCGGGGTCCACCCACAGCTCGGCGTCCACGGTCACGCCCTCGCCGCCCTCCACCCTCCGTCCGGCTCGCTCCCGCAGGGTGTGCGCCATGGTCTCGGCCAGCATCGGGGTCCCCTCGTGCCGGTCGGACAGGGGTGTGCCCCGGACCGCTCGGTAGCGGCGCTCCCTGCCGCCGCGGCGGGTGCGTTCCTCCGCCAGCACGACCAGGCCCACCGAGTCCAGGCGCCGCAGGTGCTGGCTGGCCAGCGCGTGCGAGACGTCCAGCTCGCGGGCGAGCTCGGCGGCCGACATCGGCCCCGGCCACATGAGGCTGAGCATCCGCAGCCGCAAGGGGTGGGCGAGCGCACGCAGCACGGGATCGGTATCGGTCACGCGAGCCAGTAAAGCGCACGCCTGCATCATGAGCCCACTACCGCCAATCAAATGATTGGGGGTAGGTTGTGCGACCGGCACACCGAAGGGCGGGGAGATGGGCTGGAACACGCCGAAGGTCTTACGGGACCGCAACGCGGGTCTCTACCTGGGCGGAGTCGTCGTCTCCGGGTTCGGCGACTCGGCCATGTCGCTGGCCGCCGGCATCTGGGTCAAGACGCTCACCGGTTCCAGCGGCCTCGCCGCACTCGTCGGCTTCTGCGTCTGGCTGCCGACCTTCGCGGGCCCCGTGATAGGCGCGGTGGCGGACCGGGTGCGCCGCCGTCCGCTCCTGGTGGCCACCAACCTGGCCCTGGCCGCCGTCATGACCGCGCCCCTCCTCGTACGTTCGCGGGAACAGGTCTGGCTGCTGTTCGCTGCGCTCACCCTGGTCGGCGTGGGCGTGGTGCTCACGGACGCGGCCGAGACCGCCCTGGTGGCGGCCGCTGTGCCGGACGAACTGCGCGGCGACTTCAACGGTCTGGTGCTCACCTCCAACGAGAGCATGAAGCTGCTCGCCCCGCTGGCGGGCGCGGGCCTGTTCACCGCGTTCGGCGGGCCGACCGTGGCACTGCTGGACGCGGTCACCTTCGTCCTGGCCGCGGCCGCCTTCAGACTGATCCGGGTGCAGGAGGACCCGCCCGCGGTCCGTGGCAGGCGGGCGTGGACCGCCGGGACGGCCGAAGGCGCCCGCTACCTCCGACGGCACCCGGTACTGCGTCCGATGGTCGCCGTCAGCGGGACGACCATGTTCCTGGCCGGCGTCAGCAGCACGGCCACCTACGCGATGCTCGACTCCGGGCTCCACCGGTCCCCGGCCTTCGCGGGCGTGCTCATCTCGCTCCAGGGGCTCGGCTCGGTCGTCAGCGGGCTGGCGGCCGGTGCGCTGATGCGCCGGATACCCGAGCGCGTCTTCCCGGCGGCCGGGCTCGCCCTCTTCGCCCTCGGCGTGCTGGCGCGGGCGACTTCCTGGCTGCCCGTCGTGCTCGGCGGCAGTCTGCTGATCGGCCTGGCTCTGCCCTGCCCGCTCATCGCGGCGCTGACGGCCGTCCAGAGACACACCCCGTCCGCACTGCTCGGCAGGGTCGCGGCGACGGCCAACACCCTGATGTACGCGCCCACCGGGCTCGCCCTGCTCCTGGGTACGGGCATGGTGGAGTGGCTCGACCACCGGGTGCAGCTCGTCGCCGCCGGCACGTGCGGCCTGGCCGTGGCGTCCGTGTCGGTCGCGCGGGGCCGCGGCGCGCGGACCGCGGCACCGGCCCGCACGGAACCCCTGTCCGAAACGCCGGAGAGCTGACGCCGCGCGGTCCCGTGCGGGGGTGCCGTGCCCGGTCGTGCGCCGGGAGCCGGACGCGACTCCGGCCGTCGGCGGACACGGAACGCCGCTCGGTCCCGGTCGTCCGCCGACCGCGTACGAAGCGGTGATCCCGCGCGGCATCGGCCCGGCGCCCCGGGACCGGTCCCCGCCGTGAACCCCGCGCCCGACGCCGGTACGAATTCCCGGCAAGGCACAAACACCGTTACTTGGACGTAATGGTTCCGCAACCTTGACGGCACTGGTCCAGTCCAATAACGTCACCCCCGCACAGAACCCCACAGCAAACAACTCCCCCCGACCGTCATCTTTTTGACGGGCTATCACCCCCTCCGGGAGGGCCCCCGTGGTTTCCCGACGTTCCTTCCTGTCCGGAGCCGCTGCCGTCGCCGGCACGGCCGCGCTCAGCCCGTTTTCACCGGTCTCGCCGCTGACGTCCACTGCAGCGGCAGCGGGAGTCCCGCTCCCCGTGAAACTGGCGAACAACTCCGGTCACGACACCGTCTACGCCTACATATCCGGTACCGACAGCAGCGGCTGGCCGGTCTTCGTCTCGGCGAACGGCGCCCTGAACCGGTTGCCCAACCCGTCGTCCGCGGTGACCCCCATCGCCGACTACTCCATCGCGCTGGGCGCCTCCGGCTCGGCCGCCACCACCGTCAACCTGACCAATTACGTCATCAGCGGCCGCATCTATTTCTCGGTCGGCAAGAAGCTCCAGTTCTTCGTCAACCCGGGCACCGTGCCCGGCGTGGTGCAGCCCGCCCTGACCAGTGGCGACCCCAACTATTCGACCAACTGGACGTTCTGCGAGTTCACCTTCAACAGCGCCAACCTCTACGCGAACATCTCCTACGTGGACATGGTGGCGCTGCCGATCTCGATGGCCAGCACCGGCAGCGGAGGCAACCAGACGGTCAGCCCGCTGCCCTCCGGCGCCCTCGCCTCCATCGCCTCCGGCCTGCAGGCACAGCACGCCTCCGACGGAGCGCCCTGGGACCGGCTGGTCGTCACCGACTCCTCCGGTGCGGTGCTGCGCGTCATGGCACCCACCCACTCACCGGTGAGCTTCGGCAACTACTGGGACGACTACCTGAACCGGGTCTGGAGCCGCTACGCCACCACCCCGCTGACCATCAACGGCCAGGGCAGCATCGGCTCCTACACCGGGACCGTCTCCGGCAACGCCATCGTCTTCTCCGGTCTCAACACCAACGGCGTGCCGTTCACCAAGCCGAGCGCCGTCGACATCTTCGGCTGCGCCTCCGGTCCCCTCTACAACTCCGGCGGGGACGCCCGCGGGGCGATCGCCGCCCGGCTCGCCGCCGCGATCAACCGCAGTTCGCTGCTGGTCTCGGGCGGGAACAACAACCCCGACGGCGTGTCGCCCTCGCAGTACTACCAGGACCCGATCACCAACCACTACGCGCGGCTGGTCCACAAGTACGCCAGCATCGGCTACGCCTTCCCCTACGACGACGTCGGCCCCACCGGCTCGGCCCCCGTCGACGGGCACATCCAGGACGGGGCGCCCACCTCGTGGAGCATCACCCTGGGTGCCGGGGGCACCGGGGGCGGGGGCGGCGGTGGTGGCGGCAACGTCAGCGCCTACAGCACCATCCAGGCCGAGTCCTACTCGGCGCAGAGCGGGACCACCACGGAGAGCTGCTCCGACACCGGCGGCGGCAGCGACGTGGGCTACATCGCGAACGGCGACTGGCTGAAGTTCTCCTCCGTCGACTTCGGTTCGGCCTCCCCCAAGCAGTTCAAGGCCCGGCTGGCCTCGGGCGCGGCCGCCGGTGTCAGCGGTGCCGTCCAGGTACGGCTCGGCAGCACCACCGGCACGAAGATCGCCGAGATCAACTTCGCCAACAGCGGCGGCTGGCAGACCTGGCAGACCGTTCCCGCGAACATCGTCGCCTCCGCCACCGGGGTCCACGACGTCTACCTGGTCTTCTCGTCGGGCAGCGGCGCGGACTTCGCCAACATCAACTGGTTCACCTTCACCAGCTGACCTCCGGCCCGGCGACAGCGGACCGAAGACGGCACGGCACGGCACGGCGGTGCGGCCACCCCACGAGGGCGGCCGCACCGCCGGACGGCGTCAGTGGGCGATGCCGTCGATCAGCTCACGGGCGCCCTGCCGCAGCAGAGCCAGCGCGACCGAGGCGCCGAGGTCCGCCGGGCTGAGCCGTCCGGCCCATTCGTGGGCGTTCAGGACGGTCTTCCCGTCGGGGCTGAACACACAGGCCCGCAACGACAGATCCCCCCGGGACGCCTTCGCGTAACCGGCGATCGGGCTGTTGCAGTGCCCCTGGAGGACGTGCAGGAACATCCGCTCCGCCGTGGCCTCCCGATAGGTGTCGGCGTCGTTCAGACCGCTGACGACGTCGATGGTGGGGGTGTCGGCCTCACGGCACTGGAGGGCCAGCACGCCGGCCCCGATCGGCGGGCACATCGTCTCGGTCGACAGGACCTCGGTGATCACGTCGGCCCGGCCGATGCGCTCCAGTCCGGAGGCGGCCAGCAGCAGCGCGTCGACCTCGCCCGCGGCGAGCTTTTCCAGGCGGCGGTTGGCGTTGCCGCGGAACGGCACGCACCGCAGATGCGGATGGGAGGCGGCGAGCTGGGCGACCCTGCGCACCGAGGAGGTTCCGATCCGGGTGCCCGCGGGGAGTTCGTCGAGGAGCAGGCCCCCGGGATGGACGAGGGCGTCACGGATGTCGTCCCGCTTCAGGAACGCCGCGAAGGTCGTACCGGCGGGCAACGGCCTGTCGGCGGGCACGTCCTTGACGCAGTGCACCGCGAGGTCCGCCTCCCCGGCGACGAGCGCGGCGTCGACCTCCTTGGTGAACGCCCCCTTGCCCTCGACCTGGGAAAGGTCTCCCATCCACTTGTCGCCGGTCGTCCTGACCGGGACCACCGTGGTCCGGATCCCCGGACGCAGCGCGCCGAGTTCGGCGCGGACACGCTCCACCTGGGCCAGGGCCATGGGCGAGTCGCGGGAGACGATGCGGATCAGCTCAGGGGCGGACATGTCGTACACGATAGTGCGCCGGAGCCGGCTTTCCCTCTGTCATCCTGAACCTCATCCCAACGGCGTAGCACGGCTGTTGGGAATCCGGTGGGCGGCGCTCCGGCCGCCTGCCGCGAGCGGATCCCCGAGCGGTCCGTACGACACCCGGCCCGAGGTGCCCGGCCCCCTCGCTCTCGCCCAGCCCGCTCGTGAGGCACCGGAACGGCGGGGAACATGTCCGGAAAGCCCTACCACAGCGCCCTCGTCGTGGTGTCCGCAACACATGTCCCGTGAAACAAGTCACGGCTGCGCGCTGTGCCGAACAGCCTGCTCCACCATGTAAGTTCCTGCGTCCAAGGGGCGTGGACTCCCCCTGATCACACAATCGTGCCTGCATATCCGCGCCCCCCGAGGGAGACATCGCCATGCCCGCAGAAGAATCGGCCCATCACCCGCCCCAGTGCATCGGAGTGGTTGCCGAGTCCACTCCAGGGGAGACCCGTGTCGCGGCGACGCCCGCCACCGTGCGCCAGTTGGTGGGACTGGGATACGAGGTCGTCGTCGAGTCGGAGGCCGGCACGGCGTCGGGCTTCACGGACGACGCCTACGGCGAAGCGGGGGCACGGATCGGCGACGCCTGGCGGACGGACGTCGTGCTCAAGGTCAACTCCCCGTCGCCGGGAGAGATCGCGCGCGTGCCCGACGGCTCGACGCTGATCGCGCTGATCAGTCCGGCCCAGCGGGCGGACCTCCTCGAGGAGCTCGCGAGCCGGCCCATCACCGTGCTGGCCCTGGACGCGGTACCGCGGATCTCGCGGGCGCAGTCCATGGACGTGCTCAGTTCCATGGCCAACATCGCCGGCTACCGGGCCGTGATCGAGGCGGCGCACGTGTTCGGGCGCTTCTTCACCGGCCAGGTGACGGCCGCGGGCAAGGTCCCGCCGGCGAAGGTACTGGTGGCCGGCGCCGGTGTGGCCGGTCTGGCCGCCATCGGTGCCGCCTCCAGCCTCGGGGCGATCGTCCGGGCGACCGACCCGCGGCCCGAGGTGGCCGACCAGGTGCGGTCGTTGGGCGGCGAATACCTCCCGGTCGACGTCGCCCAGGAGGAGAGCACCGACGGTTACGCCAAGGCGACGTCGGCCGACTACGACCGCGCCGCCGCCGAGCTGTACCACGGGCAGGCGAAGGACGTGGACATCGTCATCACGACCGCGCTGATCCCGGGCCGCCCCGCGCCGCGCCTGCTCACGGCGGAGGACGTGGCGGCGATGAAGCCCGGCAGCGTCATCGTCGACATGGCCGCCGTCCAGGGCGGCAACGTCGCGGGAACCGTCGCCGGACGCACCGTGGTCACCGACAACGACGTCACCATCATCGGTTACACCGATCTCGCGTCCCGGCTGCCCACCCAGGCCTCGCAGCTGTTCGGCACCAACCTGGTGAACCTGGTCAAGCTGCTGACGCCCGGCAAGGACGGCCGGCTGGTCATCGACTTCGACGACGTGGTCCAGCGGGCGGTGACCGTCGTACGCGACGGCGAGGTCACCTGGCCCCCGCCGCCCGTGGCCGTCTCGGCCGCCCCCCAGCCCGCGCCCGCCGCGGCGGCCGCGCAGGCCGAGAAGCCCAAGGAGCCACGGCTCACCCCGGCGGCCCGGTTCTCCCTGATCGGCGCGGGCATGCTGGCGATGTTCGCCCTGGTCGCCTTCGCCCCCGCGCAACTCGCCGCCAACTTCACGGTCTTCGCGCTGGCGGTGGTGATCGGCTACTACGTGATCGGCAAGGTGCACCACGCGCTGCACACGCCGCTGATGTCCGTCACCAACGCGATCTCCGGGATCGTGGTGATAGGGGCGCTGCTGCAGATCGGGCACGAGAGCGCGGTCGTCACCACGCTCTCGTTCGTCGCGATCCTGCTGACGAGCGTGAACATCTTCGGCGGTTTCGCCGTCACCCGCCGCATGCTGTCCATGTTCTCGAAGGGCTGAGCCGCCATGACGTCAACCACAGCCTCCCACGCGGCGGACCTGGTCGCCGCCCTGCTGTTCATCCTCAGCCTGGCGGGACTGTCCCAGCACCGCACCTCCCGCGCCGGTGTCGTGTACGGCATCGCCGGCATGGCCCTCGCCCTGGTCGCCACCGTCGTGCTCGCGGCACAGAGCATCACCGCGGGCGCGGTCGCCCTGATCGTCGTCGCGATGGTGCTGGGCGCCGTGATCGGCATCTGGCGGGCGCGGCAGGTCGAGATGACCCAGATGCCCGAACTCATCGCCGTGCTGCACAGCTTCGTCGGCCTCGCCGCGGTGCTGGTCGGCTGGAACAGCTACCTGGAGGTCGAGGCGCACGGGGACGCGCAGCGCCACGTCACCGCCGACCTGCTGGGGATCCACCACGCCGAGGTGTTCATCGGCATCTTCATCGGCGCCGTCACCTTCACCGGCTCGATCGTCGCGTTCCTCAAGCTGTCTGCGCGCGTCAAGTCCCGTCCGCTGGTCCTGCCGGGCAAGAACGCCCTCAACGTCGCGGCGCTGGTGGCGTTCGTGGCGCTGACGGTCTGGTTCACGATCAGCCCCAGCCTCGGTCTGATGATCGCCGTGACGGTGCTCGCGCTCGCCCTGGGCTGGCACCTGGTCGCCTCGATCGGCGGCGGCGACATGCCCGTCGTCGTCTCCATGCTCAACAGCTACTCCGGCTGGGCCGCGGCGGCCGCTGGATTCCTGCTCGACAACAACCTGCTGATCGTCACGGGCGCGCTGGTCGGGTCCTCGGGCGCCTACCTGTCGTACATCATGTGCAAGGCGATGAACCGGTCCTTCATCTCGGTCATCGCGGGCGGATTCGGTATCGAGGCTCCCTCCGGCGGGGACGAGGAGCAGGGCGAGCACCGCGAGATCCAGGCCCAGGAGGTGGCCGAACTCCTGGTCCAGGCCCGGTCGGTGGTCATCACCCCCGGCTACGGCATGGCCGTGGCCCAGGCGCAGCACCCCGTCGCCGAGCTGACGCGTCAGCTGCGGGAGCGCGGTGTGGAGGTCCGCTTCGGCGTTCACCCCGTGGCGGGCCGTCTGCCCGGACACATGAACGTGCTGCTGGCCGAGGCCAAGGTGCCGTACGACATCGTCCTGGAGATGGACGAGATCAACGACGACCTCGCCGACACCTCCGTCGTCCTGGTCATCGGTGCCAACGACACCGTCAACCCGGCCGCGGAGGAGGATCCCGCCAGCCCGATCGCGGGCATGCCGGTGCTGCGGGTGTGGGAGGCAGAGCAGGTCGTCGTCTTCAAGCGGTCCATGGCCTCCGGCTACGCGGGTGTGCAGAACCCGCTGTTCTTCCGTGAGAACAGCGGCATGCTGTTCGGCGACGCCAAGCAGAGTGTCGAGGAGATCCTGCGGGCGCTCCCCGCCGACCCCCGCGCCCAGGCGTCGAGCGAAGCCGCACTCGCCCGCTGAGGGCGGCGCACCGGGCGCGCCGCCCTCAGCTGCTTCACGCACGGCCGCGCCGCCGTCCGTGCGCCCGTGTCCGGATACGGCCCACCGTCCGCCCCACGCACTCCTGTGCGGGAGGCCGGCCGGTGGGCCGTGCGCTTTCCGGGCGGGTGCCAGCGCCCGCACCAGGCACCGACACCGTCCAACGCCTTTCTCAGGACCTCTTGGAGACACTCTCGCGTGCGGGGGCGTTCCTGCCTGCGACGAAGCTGTTTTGTGTGGGGTGACGGCCTGTGGGCGCGTTGTCTTACTGGTGGTTGCAGCCGCTGAGGAGTTCGACGCCCCGAAGCAGGGCGGAGTGGTCGAGGGCTGCATCTCCACGGGCCACGGCGGACGCCACGAGCTGCACGGCGATGCTGCCCAGAGGGATGGCGGCGCCGATCGCGCGTGCGGTGTCGGCGACGATGCCCATGTCCTTGTGGTGGAGGGCCATCTTGAAGCTGGGCGTGTAGTCGCGATCCAGGAAGTTGGTCCTCTTGCGGGTGAGGACGTTGGAGCCGGCGAGGCCGCCGCTCAGGACGTCGAGGGCCGTTTCGAGATCTACGCCCGACTTCTCAAGGAAGATCACGGCCTCCGCGCATGCCTGAATGTTGATCGCCAGGATCAGCTGGTTGGCGGCTTTTACCGTCTGACCGAGGCCATGGGAACCGCAGTGCGTGATGGTCCTGCCGAGCGCTTCGAAGACGGGCTTCGCCTCCTCGAAGTCGTCGGCTTCCCCACCGACCATGACGGACAGGATGCCTTCGACGGCACCGGCCTCGCCGCCTGCAACCGGGGCATCCAGAACACGAATTCCCTGTTTGGCGGCGTTGCCGGCCAGCCTGATCGAACTCTGCGGGGCGATGGTGGACATGTCGATCAACAGGGCTCCCGACCGGGCGTTGGCCAGGATTCCGTCAGGGCCGTAGGCGACCTCCTCCACTTGGGGGGCGTCCGGCAGCATCGTGATCACGACGTTGGCGTCGCGGACCGCTTCGCCTATCGACATCGCGGCTCGGCCACCTGCTGCCAGCAAGGGCCCAGTCCTGCCGTCGCTGCGGTTCCAGCCGTACACGGTGTGTCCGGCTCTGCACAGGTTGACAGCCATCGGGCTGCCCATGGTGCCAAGGCCGAGGAAGCCGATCGTTTTCAACGTGAGGTTCCTTTGTGAGGGTGGTGGCAGAGGAGACGTTCAGGGGAGGAGCAGTTGCTCCAGGTCTGCGGGCCCTCGGTGGCCGACGTCCGTCCGCTGAACCGGGTCACCGCGTAGCTGTGGGGCAGGCGCAGCAGTGAGCCGACGACGGTGGGCGTGGCAACCAGCAGGAACTTCTCCCCAGGACTGAAGCCGTGGCCGATCTCGGGCGACATGAACAGGACGAGGACGGACCACAGCGCCCATACCGAGAACCCGACGTGCTCGGAGAGGACGGAGAGGATGAGGTCGCGGTGGGCTGCCCGATGGCCTCCCTTGTGCCAGGCATCTTCGTCCTCGGGATCCCAGCCGGTGAGCCAGCCGTCTGGCCGGGCAGATGTGTGAGCCACGTTCGCTCCGGGTGCGCGACGGGCTTTGTGGGCACAGACGGGCCCCGGCGAAGGTTGCTCGCCGGGGCCCGGCGTATCCGTTGAGCACCGCTGTTCCGGCGGAAGGGGCGGAGCGCTTCTCAGACCGAGGGCATCGGCAACGAGACGGTCTGGGAAGCGGCTTGTGGCGTCAGGGGGCTCAGAAGCTGAGGTCCAGTGCCTTGACCTTGTCCCGCTCGCGGTCCGGGTGGCTGTCGGGGAAGACGAAGCAGCGGGTGTTCTTCAGCTTGTTGTCCTCGACCTTGGCCGTGGAGAAGATCACCACCGGGACCCGCTCCCCCTTGTTGAGGAAGTCCGCGCGGAAGTCGATGATCGGCGCGTCCTCGCCCCATCGGCCCAGGAAGTCCTCTACGACGTCCTGGTCGGCGTAGATGTGCCGGATGTGGTGGCCGACGTAGGTGTCCGGCTGCTCGCTCGCCCCGACGATCGCGATGTCCTTCCAGTTCGCGTGGGCGACCGTGCCGTCCTCCTCGATGAGATGGATGGCGACCGGGCAGTTGTCGTAGTACGCCTGGATGAACTTGAGCGCGTCCTCACCGACCGGCGTGTAGGACTCGTTGACGTGGTCGACCTGATTGATCCATGCCTGGGCGGTGGAGGAGCCCTCACCCGACGCAGGGGATGGGGTGGGGTGGGTGGTGACCGGTCGCAGGGCCCAGAAGCCGTAGGTCTTGCCGTCGACCTCACCGAAGCCGACGTTGGCGTACCCGGATGCGAAGTCGGGGTTCGTGAAGGTCGCCACCTGGTTCTCAACCGGCCTCCCGGCCGCCAACAGGGCGTCGTGGTCGTCGATACCCAGTGCACCGGCGAGCTTGGTGCCGGCCGCGGCGTTGCCTCCCAGGAGCTCCGCGGCGGCCTTGTTGGCCAGCACCACGGTACCGTCGGCGTCGGTGACCAGCATGCCGGGGGAGGCCCAGTTGAACAGGTCGAGAAGCTGCTCGGAAGAGGGGTAGTTGGACATGGTCGTCTGTCCGCCTTTCTCTTGTCACAAAACCTTGCGGCTGTAGTTGAAGATCTGACCGGTGGGTCCGTTCGACGGGAACTCGGCGATGGTGACGATCCACTCCGCCACGGTGCGCGGCGACTTGAGCCAGTCCGTTCCGAATCCCGCATTGATGGCGCGGATGATCTGGTCGCTCACCTCGCCATCCAGCCCAGCCATCGTCATGGCGGTGGCCACTGGGCCGGGACGTACCTCGTTCGCCACGACGCCGTCGTCGGCGAACTCGACCGAGCACGCTCGCATCAGGGTCGTCATCGCGGCCTTGCTGGCCGCGTACGCCCAGCGTTCGGGCTTGTAGCCGTTCGCCAGGCTCGCCCCGATGAACGTCATTGAGCCTCCGCCGCTCTGTTTGAGCAGCGGAGCCGTTGGCTGGATGAGGTTCAGTGCCGTGCGGACGTTGGTCTCGTAGGTTTCCGCCGCCACCTGCCACTCGACCTTGACCAGGTCGACCGGATCCGGTGAGGCGCCGGCGTTGAGCACCACCGCCTTTACCCTGTCCGCGGCGGCATCGGCGGCGGAGGCGAGAGCGGCCCGTACGGCTTCACCGTCACGCAGGTCGGCGAGGCAGTCGACGTAGCCGTTTTCCTTCGCGAGGGTAGGGTTGCCGCGTCGAGACAGGCCGATGACGTTGTACTTCCGGCGGAGGAACTCCGTTGCCACGGCCGCGCCGATCCCGGACGAGGTTCCGGAGACCACTGCCACCGGGGAGGCGTCGACTCCCATCAAGCGGCCTGGAAGACGGCCGTCTCGATGGCCTTGAGCGTGCGCATGGACTCGATGGTGATGACGCCCGGGTCCAGCTTCTGACCGTGCAGGCGCTCGATCTCGATCACCATCTGGACGAACTGGAGGCTGGTCACCGCGCCCGACTGGATCAGGTCGGTGTCGTCCTGGATGTCGAGCGGCGCCTCGTGCAGGCCGTCGAGCCACTTGCGCAGCGACACTATCTTGCTTTCCACTGCTCTCTCTCCTTCTACCTTGTCCTGAACTCGACAGAAAAGTCGGTGGGATGGGAGAACGACTGGCTCTCCATGCCGAGGCGGTCGCAGGTGATGACGACGTCCGAGCAGCGCTGGACGATCTCCTGGACGAGCAGCGAAAACTCCGTTTTGGCGAGCATTGCTCCTGGGCAGGCGTGTGCTCCGGCCGCGAAGGGAATCGAGCCCTTCAGGCTCCTGCCGGCCTGAAACCGGTCAGGGCGGTCGAAGACCCGAGGGTCGCGATTGGCTCCGGCAATCGAGGTCAGCACCGCCGAGTGCCGCGGTACTTCCACGCCTTGAACGATCAGGTCCTCGCTTGCGAACCGGACGATCGTCTGCACGGGCGGGTACAGCCTCAGCACCTCTTCGATGTACGCGTCGCGGATCGCCTCATCACGAAGTTCGTCCAGGTCGAAGATCCCGCGGCCCAAGCAGTACACGAGCGAGGTGATGAACGCGCTGCTGGTTTCGGTGCCGGCCAGGAAGAACAGCAGCGCCGTGGACCGCACTTCGCCGTCCGTCAGCGAGATGCCCTTACGGTCCCGGGTCCGCTCGATCGTCTCCAGCAGGGACTGTCCGCCGCCGGTCCTGACGGCCCGCTGCTCTTCGATCAGCCGCAGCAGCTCGGCGACGTTGGCGTGCGTCTCGTCGGTCTCCTGGGTGGGATAGTCCAGAAGCCGCGCCAGCGGCCGCGTCAGCTCGTGGAACCGGTCCTCCAGCGAGGCGTCGATACCGAGGATCGTGCACACGATTCCGTACGGCACTTTGTGTGCGAAGGAGTAGTGGAAGTTGTCGGTCTCGATGCCCGCCAGGCTGTCCACCAGGCCGTGAATGAGCCTGGGCATCAACGCCTGTTTGTACTCCGCGATGCGCCCGGCGGACAGAATCGGCGCCAGTAGGGCGCGGAAAGCCCTGTGACTCGGCCCATCGGCGTCGAGCACATTGGGGCCGAAGGCGCGCGCGCTGGCCTTGAGCGGATGCTCCGCCACGATCAAGGGGTGGGTCAGCACTTCCTGCACGGCCGCGTTGCCCGTCACGGCGAAGAGCCCCTCGCCCAGCTGGTGCACGTCAGCCTCTGCCGGCAAGTGCCGGTACCAGTACGGCTGTGACAGAAGACTCGCCGGAGACTCCATCGTCGCTACGCCGGGCATGTCACACGCCCCCCGACGCCCAGGCCGCTGATACCGGCCAGCAGCCGCATCGCTGAGAGCCATTCGGCGTTGGTCAGTCCCATGGAGCCGGGTTCCGTGTAGAACGCGGTGAGCGATCCGCTTCTATCACTGGTCCCATATATTTTGCAGTGGAAAATTGTCTGGCCTCCGAGTCCCCTAGGAGGCGCGGGAGATACGGCTTCGGCACCAGCAAGTTCGACCAGCCCGTCGGTGCCCAGGGCCAGGCTCCCGAAAACAATGGCTATTTCCGGGGTGAAGTTTCGTCGGATGAGCTCGAAGGTCAGCTTCAGGCGTTCTTCGGGGTCGGGCTGCGCGGAATAGCGATCGAGGAGGGCGTTCGCCGCCTCCTGTACTCGTTCAATCCGTCGCTTACTCTGGATGGATTCGAGCGCGACGGAGAACTTCTCTTCCGTGCGATTCTGTGTACTCAAGATTTGATTCCTTGCCTGTGCACGGGGTCTGGCACCTGTGGTTCGGAAATCTGGGCGGGTGCTCAGGAGGTGTAGCCGAAGCGGTCCGAGAGCTCCCTCTTGTTGATCTTTGTGTTTTCCAGGAGCGGCATCGAGGAGACGAAGTGCACCTTCGAGGGCACCATGTAGGCGGGCAGTGCCTCCCTGAGTTGACCCTGCATTTCCAGTTCGGTCATCGCCTTGTCCGGCTCCTCGGCGAACAGGATGATGCGCGGTGTTCCGTTGCGGTCGGGGATCGGCATGACGACCGATCTCATGCTTCCGAGAGAGCGGACGGCCGACTCGATTTCCGCCGGCTCGATTCGGTGGCCGGCGATTTTTACCTGCGCATCTTTGCGGCCGACGAAATGCATGACACCGGTTTGGTCCATACAGCCCTGGTCCCCGGTCAGGTAGACAGGGATCCTGTTTCCGTCGACGGTGATGTGCTGGAAGACTGCGGCTGTCTGGTCGGGAGCGTCCAGATAACCCAGGGCGAGTCCCGAGCCTCCGATGGCGACCTCGCCGATCTCACCGCGCTGGACCGTGGCGCCGTCGCGGATGACATGCAGTTCCGTGCCGGGCACGGGGAGGCCGGCCGGCACACCGAGGGCCGTGTCGGTGTCGTCCAAGGTGACGCGATGGGTCGTTGCGAACACGCAGGACTCGACGGGGCCGTAACCGTTGTACAACTCGATGCCCGGATGGGTGTCGAGGAACTTCCGGCAGGTTGCAGGGGGCGGCCTGTCGCCGCCCAGGAGCACGGCGCGCAGCCCGGCCAGGCAGTCGATGTCGCCGCCCGCGATCACGTCGAAGAGCGATGGCGTGAGGAAGAGGTGGGTGGCGCCGAAGCCACGGACGTAGCCTCGGATCGCCGGCGGCAGGAGGAGATCGTCCTCATGGACAACAGCGGTACCGCCGCTGAGCAGCATGCCCCAGAGTTCCAGGGTGAAGGCGTCCCAGGCGACCGCCGCCGCATTGATCATCACGGGATGCTCGCCGAAGTCCATGAAGCCGTTCGGGGCGAAAAGCCTGGTGGTGGCCCGGTGCGGCGACAGGACCGCCTTCGGGATGCCCGTGCTCCCCGATGTCCAGAACAGGGTCGCGCAGGCGTCCGGCGGGACATCCGGCAGGGCAGCCGACGCCTCGGAGACCGATGACGTCTGCTTCAGGTCTTCGAAGCTTGTGTGACTGATCTGCGCCTGTCGGAGGAGGCTGGAACCCGTGGCGTCCGCCAGCACGACCAGAGGGTGCATGCTGCGCAGGAGCCGAGAGATGCGGGGGAGCGGCCACCTCACGTCGAGGATGCCGTAGGACCCGCCGGCCATGAGCACACCGAGGATGACGGCCGCCAGATCCGGTGACCTACGGGCCGCCACGGGGACGATACTGCCGGGCTGGATACCGCGGCCGATCAAGTCGCGGGCGATGTGACGGGACTTGCTCGCGAGTTCTGCGTAGGTCACTGCACTGTTCGCGGTGACAATGGCGTTCCGGTCGGGAAACTGGCGTGCGACCCGTCCGAATGCTTCGTGGATGGTTATCTCTGCATTGGCCCTGCCGAACATGCTGCTGCGCACGGTCGATCCTCCATCGGCGTGGTGATAGCCGGTGAACGTACCGGTGAATGTTATCGGCGGGATTCAGTCGAATTTCATCGACGACGGAAGGATGGAACCGGGTGCGAGGTCGAGTCGCGGAGGAGCAGAGAATTCCATGAGAACGGCGCCCTCCTCGCCGACGAATGTGGCCGTGTGGCGCTGACGCGAAGGTATGTAGGCCACGTCGCCGGCGTTGAGCTCGTACTCGGTTCCTTCGCAGATGAAGCGGATCGAACCCTCGGTGACCACGACCCACTGCTCGTTCTCATGCCAGTGCGGCGGGAGGTTCAGGTCTCCGGACTGGTCGGCGACCACCTTCAGGCAGGACATCTCCTGACCGAAAGCGAAGCGCCGTGAAAGTGCGATTCCTTCGGCCTTCAGTTCCTCGTGGTCATCCCAGTTAATCTTCATCAGATTCCTCCTTGCTGACACACAGGATGGACATCGTGGATGTTTTTGCATCGGTGACGCATTGCTTCGGGTGAATGCTTTCTTCGCTGGACCAGACGCTACGTAACAGCGAAGTTACTTTCAATGGCCATCTCAAATATTGAGCAGCGCATTAGGGAGCTGCATGATGTTCCCTGTTGCAAGTTGGCCGATACTCCTATTGTGGGCTTCCGGCATTTTCTGCCTCGCGCTGCTCCGCCGGCCGGCCGTCGGGCGAGTCCAGGACGCGATCGGGAAGGCGCATCCCCATGACGACAGGGATGACGAATACGAGGAGCAGTGCGTAGAAGGCGGCCCGCAGGCCGCTCGAATCAGCCAACCACCCGAACGCGGGTGAACACAGGCCGCCTGCGGCCATGGCGAGCCCCAGAGTCAGACCGCTCGCCGTCCCTGGACGGTTGGGCAAGTAGTCCTGTGCGAGCGTGACTTGTGCCGCGAAGGGCAGGAACATGGCTGTGCCGAACACGACGGTGCTTGCCACGAGCACGGGGAATGCCGGCGCCCAGGCGATGCCCACCAAGGCGGGGAGTGCCACCAGGTATCCGATCCGCACCGAGGTCATCCGGCCGTACTTGTCGCCGACCCAGCCGCCGAGCAGCGTGCCCACCGCTCCCGCCGCCGTGTAGGAGGTCAGCGTGGCGGCCCCTGCGGCTGTGGACTGGCCCAGATCACGCTGCGCGTGCAGTGACACCAGCGAGGTGACCGTGACGAAGGGGATGGACCACCCGATGATGACGACCACCAAGCGGGCGAAGGAGCGCCAGTCGTCCGACCGTCGTGGCTGGTTCGCCGTCGACCTCGCTGATGCACCGACCACCAGCGGAGTCGCCTCCACGTAGCCCTGCCGGCGCATCCAGGGCCCCTTGAGCCCCCACAGGAACAGCATGACCAGGGCGGGGACCGCCAGCAGGTAACTGCCGTCGAATCCCGCCGATCCGATCACGAGAGTCACCAGCGATGGTGCGATGGAGCCGCCTACGGTTCCGCCTACGGAGAAGATGCTCATGGCCTTCTGTGAGGAGCCGCCGGCGGCACGGGCCTGGCTCGTCGCGGGCGGGTGGTAGGCCGCGATGCCGATCCCCGCCAAGGCGACACAGAGCCAGGTGATCATGTAGTTGCCGGACAGCCCGGCCGCCACCACCCCCAGGGCCGCAGTGATGAATCCGGCCGGTACGAGCCAGGTCCGCGGCTTTCGGTCGGAGAGGACGCCGAAGAGCGGCTGGAACAGGCTGGAGACGCCACTGGACGCAAACGCCAGGCCGGAGATCGCCGCGTAGCTGTAGTGACGCTCGGACATCAGGAACGGCAGCATCGCGGGGATCGCTCCCTGATACAGGTCGTTGACCGCGTGCGTACCGGCCAGGAAGCCGAGTTGCCCTTTTTTCATCGAAAAGTCTGTCCTGTTCGCCGTGATGCATACCCAATAGACCTCAGGTACTCAGGTCCTCTGAGGTGTTACCTTAGCGAGTGCTGCGAGGCATCGAAAGTCCTTACCCGTGAGGGGTGTTGGGCTCGCCGCGCACGCCGTGCACTCTCTGCTCCCCGCTGCCCCGAGAGAGACCGCAGCATGCCCGGGCGGCCGGCAAGCCGCCCTCACCGCTGCCGACGGGCCTTCCTGTCGGACGAGGCATTCACGCAAAGGAGCTTGTGATGAGCATCAACGCCCGTGTTCGGGTGTCAGAAGGACTTGCTGCACTGGAGGAGGAGCCAACGCGGCTCGCCGGGACGCTGGACCGTATCTGCACAGGCTGGGCCCACGGCTCGGGGGCGGCGGCACTGACTGTGCCGCCGTTGTTGCCGGTGGCTGACCTCGCCACGCTCGATGTCTACCGGAACTTCCCTCAGCTCGCCCTCGTCTCTTCGGCCCTGGACGTTGCCACGGCAGGGACCGAGCAGATCGAGCAGGAGGCCGCCTCGGGAGGGTTCGCGCCCGGCTCACTGCGCTCAGCCGGTCTGGCACTCCCCTCCAGCGCCTGCTACGGGGTGTACCTCCACTTCAGGGGTCGGCAGGTGGCGGGGGGCGGAGAGCTGGTGACCTTGCTGGGGCAGTGCTTCCGTAACGAGGATCACTTCGACGGACTCCGTCGGCTCAAGGCATTCCGGATGCGCGAGGTCGTGGCGCTGGGAACCCCGGACCAGGTCACGGCCCACCTCGGTCACTCCGCCCACTTCCTGGAGACCCTGGCCGGTGAGATCGGTCTGCCATGGGAACGCCGCGCGGCCTCCGACCCCTTCTACGACCAGTCCGGGGAACGCGCCACCTTCCAGCAGATCGTCCCGGTCAAACACGAGTACGTGTACAAGGGCATGGCCATCGCCTCCGTGAACACGCACCACACCTTCTTCGGTGAGCGATGCTCCATATCGCTGCCCAACGGCGCCCCCGCGTCCACCAGCTGTGTCGGTTTCGGGATCGAGCGCTGGCTTCACGCCCTGGCCGATCACTTCGACGGGGACTGGGGTCAGGCTCAGGAGGCTGTCGAGAAGGCCGAGAAGTCGCTGTCCTGAGGAAGTGCACGCGGCGGAGTGCTCCGGTGGGAGCGCACCGCCGCGACAACCTTCTCAGCCGACTTGTGGTTTGACCGGGCGGTTGGCCCTCACACTCCAACGCCCATCGACGCGGGTGAGGAGAATGGGGTGATCGAAGCACTTGCTGACCTGGTCGCTGGTCAGGACCTCATCGGCGGGACCGGACGCCAGACAACGCCCGTCACGCAGCAGCATCACATGGGTCGTCCCGGGAGGCAGCTCCTCCAGATGGTGGGTGACCAGGACCGATGCGAGATCCGGGTAGGCGTGTTGAAGCATGTCGATCCGTTCGATGAGCTGCTCGCGGCCGGCGACGTCAAGGCCGGTCGCGGGCTCGTCGAGCAGCAGCAGTTGCGGGCTGGGCATGAGAGCCCGGGCGATCAATGCACGGCCCCGTTCCCCTTGGGACAGGGTCGGCCAGCGTGCACTGTGCCGATCACCGAGGCCGAGCAGGCCGATGAGACGATCGGCATCGGCGACCTGCTCGGATGTCGGGGCCCAGCGGGGCACGCGTTCGATGGTGTTGGTCAGTCCGGTCAGGACAACGTCCTCGACCTTGAGGGGCGAGCGCAGATCGTGCCGCGGGTTCACGTGGCCGACGTAAGAACGCAGTTGCCGTGTGTCGACCCGCCCCAGCCGGTGGCCCAGCACCTCCACGATGCCGCGAGTGGGGTGCGCGAGCGCCCCGAGGAGACTGAGCAGGGTGCTCTTGCCCGCCCCGTTGGCGCCGAGCAGGGCCCAGTGCTCACCGGCTCGTACGGTCAGCGATACCTCACGCAGAATCGGATTGCCGTCGCGGACGACGGCCACATCTTCCACGCGGAGTACCGGGGCTCCGCTCACGAGGAGGCCCGACCGGAGCGGTTGACGGCGGACATGACGGCGTGGACCGATGCGGTCAGAACCGAGGTATCCCAGCCCGCTCCCCAGCAGGTGACCTCGTTCACGCGACACTCGGCGTATGCGACGGCGGGACTGCCCGGTCCTGTGCTGGTGGAGTGCTCGGTGTAGCTGAGGATGTCGACGGTGATTCCGACGTTCCGGAGCGCATCGGCGAGGGCGGACAGGGGCCCGTTTCCGGTGCCCCGGCAGGCGCGCTCCTGTCCGCTGATGTGCAGTGTGCAGGTGAACTGGTGCTCGCCGGGAGTTGGTTCCGCGGCACTCCAGGACACCAGGGTGACGGGGCCGTCCAGTGCCGGGGTGATGTACGTGGTGCGGAAGAGCTCCCACAGCTCCTTGTGGGACAGCTCCTGACCGGTGGCGTCGGTGACCTGCTGGACCGCGCTGGAGAAGTCCGGGCGCATCGTCTGGGGCAGGTCCAGGCCGTGGTGGGTGTGCAGCAGGTGGGCGATGCCTCCCTTGCCGGACTGGGAGTTGATGCGGATGACTTCCTCGTAGGTGCGCCCGATGTCGCCCGGGTCGATGGGCAGATACGGCACGGCCCATGGAGCTTCCTCGACGGGCAGGCCCTTCTCGGCGGCCTGCTTGGCATGGTGGGCCATGCCCTTGGCGATGGCGTCCTGGTGGGTGCCGGAGAAGGCCGTGTGGACGAGGTCGCCCCCGTAGGGGTGGCGAGGGTGGACCGGCAGCCGGTTGCAGTACTCCACCGCTTCGCGCACCGCGTCGATGTCGGAGAAGTCGATCATGGGGTTCACGCCCTGTGCGTACAGGTTCAGCGCCAGGGTCACCAGGTCGACGTTCCCGGTGCGCTCGCCGTTGCCGAACAGGCAGCCCTCCACGCGCTGCGCCCCTGCCAGGACGGCGAGTTCGGCACAGGCGACGCCGGTGCCGCGGTCGTTGTGCGGGTGGACCGACAGAATCACGGACTCGCGGCGCGCCAGGTTGCGGTTCATGTACTCGATCTGGTCCGCGTAGACATTGGGAGTGGCGATCTCCACCGTCGCGGGCAGGTTGTGGACCACCGGCCGGTCCGGACTCGCTTCCCACAGCTCGGTCAGGCTGTTACACACGTCCAGGACGAAGTCCGGCTCGGTGAGGTTGAAGACCTCTGGGGAGAACTCGAACCGGATGTCGGCACCCGGCCGTTCTTCGGCACGGCGCATCAGGTAGGTGGCGGCATCCCGGACCAGCTCGTGGACTTCGGCGCGGGAGCGGCCCAACACCACGTCCCGCCACGTGGGGGCGGTCGCGGTGTAGAGGTGCACGAGGGTGCGCGGGAGCCCCTCGACGGAGGCGACGGTCCGGTCGATCAGGTCCTGGCGGGCCGCGGTGAACACGGAGACGGTCACGTCATCGGGGACAGCGCCGCTGTCGGCCAGGTGACGCACGAAGTCGAAGTCGGTCTGGCTGGCCGAGGGGTAACCGACCTCGATCTCCTTGAAGCCCATGGTGACTAAGAGGTCGAACATCCGGCGCTTGCGCTCCGTGTCCATCGGCTCGGCCAGGGCCTGGTTCCCGTCGCGCAGGTCGACCGGCACCCACAGCGGAGCCCGCTCGAGCCGGCGCGACGGCCAGGTCCTGTCCGTCAGGGGCAGGGCGACCCGCCGCTCTGCGGGCTGGTAGCGGTGATGGGGCATCGCGCTCGGGCGCTGGGGGTTCCACCGGGGCGCATCAGCCGGGATGCCACCGGAGGGAGTGCGCAGGGTGGGAAACACCGCGTTCTGGAAGGAGGAAGCCATCGTGCAGAACTTCTTTCAGTCGGCCATACGATGACCGGCACAGCCCGGTACCCCGCTGCGGGGTGCCGGTCGTGTCAGACCCCGCAGCGGCAACCGAGGAGAAGAAGCTCGTGCAGCAGCATGGGGGTACAGTAACGACAACTCAGCTCCTCAGACAACCCGAGAGGCGCGGGAAGGTGAATTTCACATGTCACTAGGTGCGTTGCGGCCGTCCCCTTTGGTCGAGCAAGCTACTGAACACCTGCGTGAACAGATCACCGGAGGCGAATGGGCCGTCGGGACGAAGCTCCCCGGCGAGACCACTCTGGCCAAGTCCCTTGGCGTGGGGCGCTCAACCGTTCGTGAAGCCCTGCGGGCACTGGCCGGCGCCGGTCTGGTGCAGGCACGCCAGGGAGCCGGTGTCTTCGTCATCGCGGCCAAGCCCAAGGAGGACTGGGCCACCCAACTCCGCCAGGCAGTCATCACCGATGTCTACGAGGTCCGCATGCTCGTCGAGGTCGAAGCCGCGCAGTTGGCCGCGCAGCGCCGAACCGACGACGACATCGCCGCCCTGCATGATGCCCTGGCCAGGCGCCGCGACGCCGGGAACGCCGGCAATGCCGAGTTCGTCGAGGCCGACATCGCCCTGCACGAGGCCGTGGTCGTCGCGGCGCACAACCCGGTGCTCACCGGATTGTTCATCGAGTTCGTACCTGTGCTGCAACGTCGGCTGCTCGATCTGGTCGAGCTGCTCGACCTGCGCTCCGACGACCCGAACCACGGCGACGAGGGGCACACCGTACTGATCGACGCCGTGGTGCAGGGGGACGCCGAGGCGGCCGGACGCGCGCTGCGGGACGAGCTCGAGCAAACTCTCGCCCTGCTCCACTCCCTCTGACCTCGTCCGCCCTTCGGAGAACGGTAGTCATGCTCGACGCCGAACCGTGGATACGGTATTTTCCCGTCTCTGCAGCGCCCACCACGCCCTGGACGGTCCTCTTCTTCCCGCACTCAGGCGGCTCCGCCGGCTCCTATCAGCACCTGGCGGCGCAGCTGGCCGACGTGGCGCGGACGGCGTGTGTCCAGTACCCCGGGCGCGCGGAACGCCAGCAAGAACCCCTTTTCGCAGATGTCCACGTCCTCGCGGATCAGGTGGCTGAAGCACTCGCCCGGGTAGGCCGGGGCGGACCGGTGATCTTCTTCGGTCACAGCCTGGGGGCGGCGGTGGCCTACGAGGTCGTCCTACGAGTGCCTGACCAGCGGCAGACCGTCCTTGTGGTCTCCGGGCATCCTGCTCCTTCTCGTATGAGGCTGCCTGCCTTCGACCCCGTCGACGATGGCTCAAAGGACCCTGACGAGCCGCTGGTCGAGCTGATCAGATCGCTGGGCGGTGCCGATGCCAGCCTTCTGGATCATCCGCTGCTCCGTCGAATGTTCCTGCCCGTCATATCCAGTGACCTCATGGCGCACAGCCGTTACCGCCCCGAAGCCGACTCGGCTGTGAACTGTCCCATCATCGCTCTCATGGGGACCACGGATCCGCTCACCAACTCCCTGGACGTACAGGCATGGCAGCAGCACACGTCCTCGACGTTGCGAGTGCACGCGCTCCCTGGGGGGCACTTCTTCACCAACGAGCACACCGGGGAAGTTGCCGACATCTTGCGCTGCGTCATGACCACTGATCGGGACTGCAAGACGTTCGGTGTAACTCCCGGTCATGGAAGATGCATCGATGACCAGTGAGAACGTGTCCGAGTCCGGAGCCGTCGAGCCCTCGAAGGCCGTGTCGGTGAAGGCCGTGGACGACCAGTTGATCGACGAGCCGGTGCACCGGGCCCAGGCCAGGGGGCTGCGGCTGACCGGTGGGGGCGGGCTGCTGCAGCATCTGACCAAGCGGCTGCTGGAGTCCGCCCTGGAGGGCGAGATCACCGACCACCTCGGCTACGGCAAGCACGGTCCGGCGGGTAAGGACGGCGGCAACTCCCGCAACGGCAAACGCTCCAAGACGGTGCTGACCGACGTCGGCCCGGTGGAGATCACCGTGCCCCGCGACCGGGACGGCTCCTTCGGGCCGAGGATCGTCAAGAAGCGGCAGAAGCGCCTGACCGGTGTCGACGAGATGGTCATCTCACTGGCCGTGAAGGGTCTGACCACCGGCGAGGTCCAGGCCCACCTCGCGGAGGTCTATGGCACCGAGGTCTCCCTCCAGACCATCTCCACCATCACCGACCAGGTCCTCGAGGGGCATGGCCGAATGGCAGAGCCGCCCCCTCGACGCCGTCTATCCAGTGATCTCCTTCGCAAACGCGTCCTGCTCGCACAATGAGGCAGACCATCCGGATCACAAGATCGTCGACAGAACCAAGATCCGCGACGGCGCGGTCGCCAACCGGCCCGTCTACGTGGCCCTGGCCGTCACCGCCGAGGGCCGGCGGGAGATCCTGGGGCTGTGGGCCGGCGACGGCGGCGAGGGCGCCAAGCACTGGCTGCACATCCTCACCGAGATCAAGAACCGCGGCGTCAGTGACGTCCTCATCCTCGTCCGCGACGGGCTCAAGGACCTGCCCGAGGCGGTGGAGACGGTCTGGCCCAGGACGATCGTGCAGACGTGCGTGGTCCACCTGCTGCGGAACTCCTTCCGCTATGCCGCCCGTCAGCACTGAGACAAGATCGCCAAGCTTCTCAAGTCCGTCTCACGGCGCCGACCGAGGAGGCCGCCCTGGAGCGGTTCGCGGAGTTCGCCAACGCCCGGGGCAGGAAGTATCCGGCGATCGTGAAACTCTGGGAGAACACGTGGGTGGGGGTGCCCCCGGACGGAGTCTGGGGGGAGTTCACCCCGTTCCTGCGCTTCGACACCGAGATCCGGCGCATCGTCTGCACGACGAACGCGATCGAGTCGGTCAACGCGCGCATCCGGCGGGCGGTCAAGGCCCGCGGGCACTTCCCCAACGAGCAGGCCGCGCTGAAGTGCGTCTACGCGGCGATCATGTCGCTCGATCCCACCGGCAGGGGCCAGGCCCGCTGGACCATGCGCTGGAAGACCGCACCGAACGCCTTCGACACCACCTTCGACGGCCGCCTCTCAGCCGCCCGCCAGTAACCCTCAACTACCCCAGTTGCACGACTCGTTTGGCAGTCCCGGTCCCCGCGGTTCGCCGCGGCCGCTCAGCCGATGCGCGTCCCCGCGCCGCCGACGCGGACACGGGGGTCGCCCGCGCGCAGTGTCACCGTGAGTTCGCCGGGGCGGCCCAGGTCCTCGCCCTGGTGGAGGGTGAGGACGGCGTCCTCGGGGACCAGGCCGAGTTCACGGGCGTACGCGCCGAACGCGGCGGCCGCGGCACCGGTCGCCGGGTCCTCGACGACACCGCCGACGGGGAAGGGGTCACGGACGTGGAAGACGGTGGCCGACTCCCGCCAGACCAGCTGGACCGTGGTCAGGTCCAGGCGGTGCATCAGGGCTTCGAGGCGTGCGAAGTCGTACGCGAGATCCGCGAGTCGGGCGCGCGTCGCCGCCGCCAGTACGAGGTGGCGGGCGCCGGCGAAAGCGACGCGGGGCGGGAAGGCGGGGTCGAGATCGCCGGCCGGCCAGTCGAGCGCGGCGAGCGCCTCCGTGAGGTCGGCGTCGGCGATCTCCTCGATGTGCGGCTCGACGCTGGTGAGCGTGGCCCGGACCGTCCCGTTCTCCTGGGTGACCTCCACCGGCACGACGCCGGCGGGCGTCGCGAACACCAGCTCACCGGGCCCGATCCGCTCGGCCAGCGCGACGGCGGTGGCGACCGTGGCGTGCCCGCAGAACGGCACCTCGGCCTTCGGGCTGAAGTAACGGACGGTGTAGGCGCGTCCCTCCTGACCGCCGAGACCCTCGGGGGGTGCGGTCAGGAACGCGGACTCCGAGTATCCGAGGTCGGCGGCGACGGCCAGCATGTCGCCGTCGTCCAGGGCCGCGGCGTCCAGGACGACGCCGGCGGGGTTTCCGCCGTCGGGGGTGCTGGAGAAGGCGGTGTAGCGCAGTATCTCGGGACGCGGCGCGTTCGTTGTCATGATCGTGGAACGCGGCGCATCCGGCGGTTGTTCCCGGGAGTTGACTCGGCGGAAGAACTTCCCCGGCGCCGGATCCCGGCGGCCGCGGACCGCACCGCGAAGCGTCCGCCGTGTCCCGCGCCCCACGTGGGCGTGCGCGGCGCCCACGTGCGAGGGTGCGGCAGGGTGCACCGATTGCCGTGTTCATGGCTGATATACGCTGCGACCACTTCATGAGACCAAGCCTGGGGGGGCCTTCCACATGATCATGCATTCGCGCGCGCTTCTGGGGAGCGCGCTGGTTCCCGTGTTCGCGCTGACGGTGACCGCGCCGTGCGCCCACGCGGTCCCGTCCACCGCCGCGACCACGAGCAATGCTGCCGCCGCCGCGGTCGCCGTGGGGTCAGGTCCCTGGGCCACGCCGAAGCAACTGCCCGGCGTCACCCGGGTGATCGACCTCCAGTCGTCGCGGGGCGGCACCCTGGCGGGACTCTTCGAGCAGGGCGGCAGGACCGTCCTCTCGGTCAGGGCCGCGGGCAGCTCGGCCTGGGGTTCCGTCGAGCCCGCCCCCGGCGCGACGCTCCACCGCACGGACGACGGCGCCCTCGTCCTCCTGTGGTGGGAGAAGGCCACGGACGCGACGAGCGGCACGCTGCGGATGTCCCGGCTGGCACCCGACGCCACCGCCTTCGGGCCCGCGGAGGTCGTCGCGACCGGCTCCCCGGCCGTCGACGGCCACTACCGGGGAACTGCCGTCACCACTGTCGCGGCGGGCCCCACCGGCCGCCAGGCCGTCGCCTGGATGGACGGGGACCACCGGCTCACCGTGGCCGAGCGCCCCGGGCCGACGGGCGCCTGGTCCGCGCCCACGGTCCTCGACCGGCTCCCCGAGCCGATCGTCCGGCCCGACAACGTCTACGACTTCCACATGCGGGACCTGCGCCTCGCCGTCGCCGAGGACGGTGCCCTCGGGCTGGTCTGGGGCGGGGACAGCTACTACACGGGGGACGGGGTCGACCCGGACCCCACCGCGTACCAGTGGCACTACAAGTACCTGGAGAAGGCGGCCGGTTCGGCCTCCTGGACCGCCCCGCGGGATCTGCCACAGCTCGGTGAGAAGCCCCGGCTCGTCACGCTCGCGGCCCACCCCCAGGGCGGTTTCCAGCTGCTCTCCTTCAACAACTACGCCCGCAAGGCGGCCGGGGCGGCGAACTGGGGTCCGGCCGAGAGCACCGGGATCTACTCGAACGGCACCCGCCCCGCCGAGCTGCTCACCGCCCCGAACGGCGATGTCACGGCGGTCGGTTCGGGCTCCAGGGGCCCGGCCGTCGCCACGCGCCCCGCGACCGGCGGCGGCTGGAAGGCACCGCAGGACCTGGCCGGTGACACCGAGGCCGGCTCGTTCTCCAGCACCCGGACGGCGGACGGTTCGCTGGTCGTCACGTACACCCAGAAGCGCTTCGTCTCGGGCCGCACGGTCCGGCGCGACTTCGTCGCCCAGACCGTCGGCGTCGGCAGTGCGTCCAAGCCGCGCACCCTCAACTCCCTGACGGACGGGACCACCAGCGCGGGCCGGGTGGCGACCGACGACAAGGGGCGCCCGGTGGCGGTCTGGACGCAGTCCGCGGCCGACGGCTCCTCGCCCGTCGCGTTCACCGCGACCACGGCCGCCCGTGCCCTGCCCAAGTGGCACGACTACGCCGACAGCACCCGCTCGGACGTCCTGGGCACCGGCCGCAGCGACACGATGAACCTGCTGACGCAGGACGGCGCCAACCCGCTCCGCACGTTCCAGGCGCGGCCCTGGGCGGAGGAGACCCGGATCGTGCCGTTCGGCGACTTCGACGGGAACCGCTGCAACGACCTCGTCGTACGGATGCCCGGCGGCGAGGCGAGGCTCTACACCCCCGTGTGCGGCGGCCTGCCCGCGCCCGACTCCGCCTACCGGCGGCTGTCGCGGGACTGGAGCGCGTACGACACCCTGCTCTCCGGCGGAGACCAGACCGGCGACGGCCGCCCGGACCTGCTGGCCCGCGACAAGGCCTCCGGTGACCTCTACCTGTACGCCCACAACGGCACCGACGGCTTCCTGCCGCGCGTGAGGATCCGCTCCGCCTGGACGGGTTACAAGCGCGTCATCGGCGCCGGCGACCTCGACGGCGACGGGCTCGGTGACGTGCTCGCCCTCGACGGCTCCGGAAAGCTCTGGCGCTACAACGGCACGCGCACCGGCAGACTCAAGGACCGCGTCCAGGTGTTCAAGGACTGGGGCCGCACCTACAAGGACGTCATCGGCGCGGGCGACGTCGACGGCGACGGCAGGAACGACCTCGTCTCCCGCGACACCTCCGACAACCTCTGGCTCAACGCGGGAACGGGCACGGGCACCTTCAAGAGCCGTGTCCAGGCGGGGGATCCGACGTACTGGAAGTCCTGGGCGTCACTCGCCTGACACGTCCACGCGTCACTGCGGTCACGGGGCGTCGGCCACCCCGGCGCCCCAGCCCCGAAGCGGGATTCGGTCCAGGTCGTCGCTTCCCGGCAGGCAGCGACCGCGGAGACGGACGAAGGCGGTGGGGCGGGGCCGACGCGGAAGGAAGTCCTTGATCCTTTCAGCGCATTCGCGCGGGCTCGACGTGCTCGTGTCGCACTCCAGGTCGTAGTCGCCGTGCCGGTGCACGAGGTCGTACTGGTGCGCGGCCAGGCCCTGCGGACGGTCTCCGCGCGCCTGTTCCCGACGTACGAGTTCGTCCAACGGACAGTGGACGCCCACGAACAGCACGTCCTCGGCGGGAAGGACCGACAGGCAGTCGAGCAGCCGCCACCGCTCGCTGAGCACATGGTCCACGACGACGTCGTTGCCGACCTCGGACATGGCCGCGATCGAGCGGTGGAAGCCCATCCGGGTCCGCCGGAGCGCGGATTCGAGTTCCTCCGCTCCGAGGCTTCGCCTGGTCCGCATCGCGTTGAAGCCGTCCACCGCCAAGTGGAAGAAGACACCGTCGTCGAGGACGTCGAGCAGTTCACGGGCGATGCTCGACTTTCCCGAACTGGACGTGCCGTTGAGGAAGATGATGCGGCCGGCTGTCATACGGGCATGATCACACGGCCGTCGCCCTAGAGTGGTCTGCCGTGAACCGCGATTCGACATCCCCCGGCGGCAGCCCGGTGCCCCTCGGAGCCCGTGCGCGAGACGAAGCCTCCGAGCCCGCGCCGCACCGGGGAGTACGGGCATGACCCGGCCCGACGGGCGGCTCGAGCGGGGCGATCGCACCCGGCGGTCGGTGCTTCGCCGGACGGTCGACATCGCGTCGGTCGAAGGACTGGAGGCGCTGTCCACGGGACGGCTCGCGACCGAGCTGGGCCTCAGCAAGAGCGGGGTGTTCGCGCTCTTCGGATCCAAGCAGGAGCTTCAGCTCGCGACCGTGCGCGAAGCCGGGCGGATCTTCGCCGAGCGGGTGATCCGGCCCTCCGAACAGGTCCCGGCGGGCGCCGAACGGGTGGGGCGGCTGTGCGAGTCGTGGCTCGAGTACTCGCGCGGGCGGGTCTTCCCGGGCGGCTGCTTCTTCTACGGGGTCATCGCCGAGTTCGACGCCCGGTCCGGGCCGGTGCACGACGCGGTCGTGTCGGCCCACCGGGCGTGGACGGTCCTGATGGAGCGCACAATCGACGAGGCCCGCACGGGCGGCGACCTGCGTGCTGACACCGATGTCCCCCAACTCGCCTTCGAACTCATCGCGTTGATGGAAGCGGCCAACGCCGTCTCGGTGCTGCACGACGAGGAGACCGCCTATCACCGGGCCCGGGCGGCCATCACGAACCGGTTGCGGAGCGCATCGGCGGAAGGAACGTCCGCGCCCCGAGGCTCCTGAGGGTCCGAGGGATCCGAGGTGCTGAGAAGCCCGAGGGACCGAGAAGTCCGGGTGGCCGGAAAACTAATAGCACGACCGGTCGCACAGTTTTATCGTCACACCATGACTGTCACCGGTACGGACATCGTCGAACTCGACCGGATCGCCGTGCACGAGGCCCTGCGAGTGGTGGAACTGGCGGAGAACACGGACTGGGACCGGGACACCCCCTGCGCGGGCTGGAACCTTCGGCGGCTCGTGGCGCACATGACCGCACAGCACCTCGGATTCGCGGCGGCGGCACGCGGAGCGGGACTCGAGGCGACACATTGGCAGGAGCCGCGGGACCTGGACGAGCCGGCCCGCGTCCACCGGGCCGCCGCAACGGCCGTACTCGCGGCCTTCGCCGAACCGGGCGTGAAGGAAAGGGAGTTCGCCCTCCCGGAACTGGGCGGGACCTTTCCCGGACGGCTGGCCGTCCGCTTCCACCTCGTCGACTACACGGTTCACGCCTGGGACGTCGCCGCGGCCCTGGGAGTGCGACTGGAACTCTCCGACGACGTCCTCGGCGCGGCACTCGCCACAGCCCGACGCGTCCCGGACGATCCGGCCGTCCGCGGCCCCGGGAACGCCTTCGCCCCGGCGCTGGACGTGCCCGGCGGGTCGGGACCGCTCGACGAGATCCTGCGCCTGCTGGGCCGGGATCCGCACCGGTGGGGTTTGACCTTGACACCGTGACAAGGCCTTCACTGTGTGCCCAGGAGGTGGTCTCGATGACAATCACTGAACAGGACGCCGACACGGCACGAATGCTCCGGGAGCTGGAAAGCGGCAGCTCGTCCGCGCGGCTCCGGGCGGCGATGGCGGTCGGCACGGCGCCCGACCCGCGCTTCGTCCCCGGTCTCGTCCGGCGCTGCGCGGTCGAGCCCGAGTTCTTCGTCCGCGACATGCTCACCTGGGCGCTCACCCGCCACCCCGTGTCCATGACACTTCCCGCGCTGCTCGCCGAAGTCCGCTCGGACGGCGCGCAGGCACGCAGCCAGGCACTGCACACGCTGTCCAAGATCGGGGACGGTCGGGCATGGCCGGCGATCACACCGGCCCTGCTGCACGACGCCGACGACGAGGTCGCACGGAGTGCTTGGCGCACCGCGGTCGTCCTCGTGCCCGCGGGCCGGGAAGCCGCGCTGGCCACGCTGTTGGCGACCCAGCTCGGGCGCGGCGGGCGGGAGACGCGGCTGAGTCTCAGCCAGGCCCTCGTCGCGCTGGGAGACGCGATCGCGCCGGTCCTGCTCGCCGCGACGACGGCGCCCGACCCGCTCGTCCGTGCGCACGCGCTCGCCACACAGCGGCTGCTGCGTGACCCGGACGCCGGATTCGAGATGGCGATCGAGGAGGCGAAGCGCGTCGCGGTCCAGGGCGGGCCCGGCCAGGAGGGACGATAGGGCGTGTTGATCGGTGAGGTGGCGCGACGGTCCGGTGTCAGCGCCCGCATGCTGCGGCATTACGAGTCGCTCGGTCTGGTGCGCCCCTCGGGGCGCACCGGCTCCGGCTACCGGGAGTACTCCGGTGAGGACATCCGGCGGATCTTCCACGTCGAGAGCCTGCGGTCCCTGGGGCTTTCGCTGCGCGAGATCGGGCGCGCGCTCGACGATCCCGGTTTCACGCCCTCGTCGCTCGTAGCGGATCTCATCGATCAGACACGCGAACGCATCGCGGCGGAGACCGAGTTGCTCACGCGGCTGCGCAGGATCCGTGCCGTGGAACCCACCGACTGGGAGGACGTGCTCCAAGTGGTCGCGCTCCTTCAGGCGTTGGCCTCGAAGAGCGCCGACGCACGGCAGCGCGCGGCACTGTCGCTGTCGCCGGCCGGCGAGGTCCCGCTGCCCGTGGAGGCCCTGGTCGAGGCGGTGCTGAGCGAGACGGAGCCGAACGTCGCGGGGGCCCTTCGCTGGGCACTGGCGCGCTCCGGCGACCGCGGACCGGAGCTGCTCGCGGAGGGCCTGGGCGCGCCGTCGGCCGCGGTACGGGAACGCGCCGTCCAGTCACTCGCCGAGATGCCCGGCGCCGAGGCCACCACGCATCTGCGGACCGCCCTCGCCCATCCCGACGCCGTGGTCCGCGGGCACGCGGCCCTCGCGCTCGGGGCACGGGGCGTGGCCGACGCGGTCCCGACGCTCGTCGACATGATCGTGGAGGGGCGCAACGACACGGAGGCGGCGGACGCGCTCGGCGTGCTGGCGAGCGACGCCGACGCGGCGGACCGGCTCGCGAACAGGCTCCTCGACCGTCTCGCCCTCCCCACCACGGAAGCACCCGCACGCGGACGGCTGACCCAGGCGCTGGCGGGCATCCCGGGAACGAGGACGTCGGAGGCGCTCGTGGAACTGTCGAAGGACTCGGACCGCGCCGTGGCGCTGACGGCCGCGTATCTCCTCCACCTGCGCGACGCTGGGTGACACTCGCCCCCACGGCGGCCTCGGGGCCGAGGAGGAGCGGTCGTCGAGCGGTCGCGGCGGGGCTGTGGTCCGGCACGGCCGAGGGACACGGCCCCGTCGCCGGGTTCGTTCCCTCAGCGGCCGTCGACGACGAGGTACTGGCCCTGCGCGTCGAACTCGACACGGCAGTCCAGGTTGCCTTCGGAGGCGCAGTTCGGCCTGACCCCGCCGTCCGCGTCGACGGTCGCGGTGACACGGACCTGCCCGGCACCGCCCTCCGAGCGGTACACGGCCGTGGAGGGACCGTCGGTCGGGACGATGACGCTGTAGTTCGGGTGGACGACCTGGGGGTATTCGCCGCTGCCCTCCTGCGAGGCGAGCCGCACTCCGGCGAAGGGCAGGCGGGGACCCGTCGTGATGCGCACGGCCGCCGAGGTCGCTCCCGGGGCGCCGACGCCCGGCGTCCGGGCCCCGTTCCCGTTCCCGGAGCCGACGACGTTGTCGTGACCGGCATTGATGATGTCGCCCCCCGCGTGCTGGTGCACGTCGGTGATGACGATCAGGGGGCCGTCGTCCTCGTCGGCCGCGGCGGCGACGGTGCCGGGAAGGGCTACGAGGACGGAGGCGAGCAGTGCGGCGGCCCTGGCGACCGTGCGGTTCACGGATCGTTCCTTCGCATGTGTTCCGTCGGGTTCGAACACGACCGCAGGAACCGCGCAACCGCTCGTGCCACACCGTCGCCCGCCCAGGTGGTGTCGCTGCGCCGATCGCCGCACGACGAGGTCCTGTCCGAGCGGCGGGATCAGCGGCGGGCGGGCGAGGACACCTCACCGACTGCCGCCAGGAGCTGGAACTGCCACTCCGGGTCGGCTTGGCCGATGGTCAGGCCGACCCAACGCTCCGAGTCCGGTGGCCTCCACAGCCGCATGCTCCCGGCGACGAGGCACAGGAAGCCGGGCGGCTCGCGGATCGTGGCGTCGGGGGCGGGGCCGCCGCCGTCGTCGAGTCCGAGATACGGCCACAGATCGACCGTTTCCGGGGCACCCCAGCGGTTCGTCAGGACGGCGGCGAGAGCCTCGAGGTCCGCTTCCAGCTCCCGCTCCGCCGCCTCCACGACCTCGGTGCTCCGGTCCTCCCAGAAGTCCCGGCTCTCCCTGAGCACGGCCAGGTGGAACCCGGGACCGCCCCACCGGCCGTCCGCTCCCGGCCGCCCTTCCCTCTCGGGAAAGGGCAGAGAAGTCATGCTGTCGACGATCGACAACTGCTGGTCCACGAGGACCGCTGGCTGATTCCGGGACGGCATGACCGGATCCTAGTGCCGTGCCGGCCAAGGTTCGCCCCACAGCCGGGTACGCCTGCCGTACGCACCGGCCGGGCGTCCCGGCGTCACCTAGGGATTCGCCCCGATGCCCGCGCCGCGACCGCTTGCCTACCATCGTGAGTGGTGCTGGACTTCCGGTCAGCCGATCCATTGCTCCGCACCGGTCAGCCGACCCATTCCGCACCGAATTCGTGTGCTACGGAGGCCCGATGAAGGCGATCGCCCAGGACCGGTACGGCTCACCCGACGTGTTGGAGCTCAGAGAGGTCGACACGCCCGCCGTCGGCGAC
Organism: Streptomyces sp. NPDC058751; assembly: GCF_042746485.1. NCBI lineage: Bacteria > Bacillati > Actinomycetota > Actinomycetes > Kitasatosporales > Streptomycetaceae > Streptomyces > Streptomyces sp. NPDC058751. The sequence goes on from NZ_JBHYPZ010000026.1 coordinate 118,775, forward strand.
CACGAGGTACGGGTCCGCGTCCACGCGGCCTCGGTCAACGCCCGTGACTGGCACTTCGTGCGCGGCGACCCGTACCTGGCGCGCCTGGGGCTCGGGGTGAGGGGCCCGAAGACCAGGATCCGGGGCACGGACTTCGCGGGCCGGGTGGAAGCGGTGGGGAAAGCCGTGACGCGGTTCCGTCCCGGGGACGAGGTCTTCGGCGAAGCCGACGGCGCGTTCGCGGAGTACGTGTGCGCCGCGGACGACGTGGTCGAGCCGAAACCGGCCGCGCTGTCGTTCGAGCAGGCGGCCGCGCTGCCGCTGGCGGGGAACACCGCGCTGATGGGCCTGCGCGACCTGGGGCAGGTGCGGCCGGGACGGACGGTGCTGATCAACGGCGCGTCAGGCGGGGTGGGCACCTTCGCGGTGCAGATCGCCAAGGCGTTCGGCGCGGAGGTGACCGGCGTGTGCAGTACGAGGAACACGGAACTGGTCCGGTCACTGGGCGCCGATCACCTCGTCGACTACACCCGGGAGGACTTCACCCGGAGCGGACGGCGGTACGACGTCGTGTTCGACCTGGTGGGGAACCACTCGCTGACCGGGTTCCGCCGCGCGCTGGAACCCGCGGGGAGGCTCGTCCTCTCCGGCGGGGGCGTGTTCGAGGGCGGGAGCGTCATCGGGCCCATGAGCCTCCTGATCAGGGGGCAGGTGGTGTCACGCTTCGCCCGCCATCGGCTGTACGTCCTCACGGCGACGCCCAGCAGGGAGAACCTGTCGGCGCTGAGGGAACTCGCCGACTCGGGCGAACTCACCCCGGTCATCGACCGCACCTATTCGCTGGACGAAGTGCCCGACGCCGTCCGGTACCTCGAGGTGGAGCACGCTCGCTCGAAGGTCGTCATCACCGTCTGACGGAACTCCACCGGACGGGACGCGATCGCCCCGGCGGCACGCGCGGCTGTTCCGGGGGTTCCAAGTACTCCACCGTAGGTCGGGAGTCAGGCTCCGGCCGTGCGTTGATCCTCCAGGCGGCAGCCGTGCGCGGACGGTGCGGGGCGCCTCGTGACGGGGTCGTCCCGGCAGGCACCCCCGTCCTCACCCCACCGGAGATCCGCATGACGAACAGTCAGCATCCCTTCTCCTACGACGCGTTCGTCGAACGCGTCGCCGCCGACCCGGCCGTCGTCGGCCTCGTCCTCAAAGGGTCCCGAGCCCACGACGGCATGACCACCCCGTACTCCGACCACGATCTGTACGTGGTCGTGGCCGACGGCACCGAGACCGGTCCGGCCCGGTTCGCGGACCACCGCGGCCCCGGGCTCGACCTCGTCGTCGTCACGCTCGGCGAGTTCCGCGGGGCCGGGATGCCGGAATGGGAACGCTACGCCCTCGCCCGAGCCAGGGTCGTGCTCGACCGGCTCGACGGAGGCATCGCCCGCGTCCTCGCCGACCGGGCACGACTGGACGCCGACGAGGCGTTCCGGGGTTCCGGCGCATGGCTCGACGCCTACGTCAACTCCCTTTACCGCTCGGTCAAGAACCACCGGGACGGCCTGCCTCTCGCCGCCCGCCTCGACGCGGCCGACAGCATGCGGTTCCTGCTCGAACTGCTCTTCGCCCTCGACCGCCGCCCCCGCCCGTACAACAAGTACCTGGAGTGGGAGCTCGCCCGGCATCCGCTGCCGGACTGGGACACCGACGCACTGCTGCGTGCCGTGGACCACGTCTCGGCGACGGGTGACGCGGCCCTGCAACGACACCTGTTCACCCTTGTCGAGAAGGCGGCCCGGGCGGCCGGACACGGCGGGGTGCTGGACGCGTGGGGCGACGCCCTCGTCCTCATGCGACCGCCGGTCGGCGGCGCCGGCCGATGACGGCCGATGACGGGGCCCCGGACGAGGGCGGGGCGTTTCCGGGGCGCTGACCGGACGGGCGGGCCGGCCTGCCGGGCGGTCACGGTTTCGGTGACCCTCCGGATCGCCCCCGTCACCGCGTGTGCCGCAGGCCGACGGCTCCCGCCCGGCCCGGGGCACCGTCCCGCATGGTCAGACCGGTCCCATGGTGCGACGCTGGAGGGGAGAGGTGTCCGTGGGACCACCGGGAGGGCCGATGGGACGCGACGTTCCGGCACAGGTCTTCACCCGCGAGGACCGGCGACGGTACCGGATCAAGATGCAGGAGTGCCTCGACGCCTTCGCGCAGATGCTGCGGGAGGCACGGTTCGACGTGGAGCGGCCCCGGGTGGGCCTGGAGATCGAGCTGAACCTGACCGACACCGAGGGCGAGCCCGCGATGCGGAACGCCGATGTGCTCGACGCCATCGCGGACCCCGCCTGGGACACCGAGCTGGGCAGGTTCAACCTGGAGATCAACATTCCGCCCAGGCGGCTGATCGCCGGGGGCCCCGACGCCTGGGAGGACGAGATCCGCGCCGCCCTCAACCACGCGGACGAGCGCGCCAGGACGATCGGCGTCCACCTGATCATGATCGGCATCCTGCCCACGCTGCGCGAGACGGACGTCGGACCGGAGGCGCTGTCGGAGAACGCCCGCTACCGGCTGATCAACGAGCAGGTCTTCGCGGCCCGCGGCGAGGACCTGCTCATCGAGGTGGACGGGGTCGACCGGCTGCGGACCTACGCGGACACCATCACGCCGGAGGCCGCGTGCACGAGCACGCAGTTCCATCTCCAGGTCTCGCCCGAGGAGTTCGCCGGCTACTGGAACGCGGCGCAGGCCATCGCCGGAATCCAGGTCGCCCTGGCGGCCAACTCGCCCTTCCTGTTCGGCAAGGAGCTGGCGCACGAGACCCGTATCCCGCTCTTCGAGCAGGCGACGGACACCCGCCCGGTGGAGATCAAGGCGCAGGGCGTACGGCCCCGGGTCTGGTTCGGGGAACGGTGGATCACCAGCGTCTTCGACCTCTTCGAGGAGAACCTCCGCTACTTCCCGGCGCTGCTGCCCCTGTGCGAGGACGAGGACCCCACGCAGACGCTGGACCGGGGGGACACGCCGGAGCTGGCCGAACTCACCCTGCACAACGGCACGATCTACCGGTGGAACCGTCCGGTCTACGCCGTCGCCCACGGCAGGCCCCACCTGAGGGTGGAGAACCGCGTGCTGCCCGCGGGTCCGACGGTCGCGGACACCCTCGCCAACGGCGCCTTCTACTACGGCCTCACCCGCGCCCTGGTGGAGGAGGACCGGCCGGTGTGGTCGCGGATGTCCTTCTCGGCCGCCGAGGACAACCTGCACACCGCGGCACGGCACGGCATCGACGCCCGGCTCTACTGGCCCGGAGTAGGTGAGGTGCCGGTGCCCGAACTCGTCCTGCGACGACTGCTGCCGCTGGCGCACCGGGGCCTGGAGCACTCGGGCATGGACGAGGCCTGGCGGGAGCCGCTGCTCGGCATCATCGAGCAGCGGTGTGTCACCGCGCGCAACGGGGCGGTCTGGCAGAAGGAGATGCTGCACCGCTTCGAAGAGGCGGACCACTGCGGCCGGCACGAGGCCCTGCGGCGCATGACCCGGCAGTACATCGACTACATGCACCTCAACGCACCGGCCCACACATGGCCGGTGGACTGACGCACGGGCCAACGACCCCGTGCGGTCAGCCCGTCGCCATCCCGGCCAGGGTCTCCCGCACGATCCGCACCGCGCGTTCCGTGTCGGCGCGCGTCACGTCCAGGTGGAAGACGAAGCGCAGTTGACCCGGGTAGCCCACGCACAGCAGGCCGTGACGCGCCAGCCGGTCGCGGAGTTCACCGGTCTCGACGCCGGGGGCGGAACGCGCGAAGACCATGTTGGTCCCGCTGGGCTCCATGGTCAGGCCCTTCACGTCCTTCAGGCCCTCGGCGAACAGCGCGGCGTGCGCGTGGTCGTCGGCGAGCCGCGTCACGTGGTGGTCGAGCGCGTGGAGGGCCGCGGCCGCCAGCACGCCGGCCTGCCGCATCCCGCCGCCCAGGACCTTGCGCCAGCGCCGTGCCCCGGCCACGAACTCCCGCGATCCCACGAGCGCCGAGCCGACCGGCGCGCCCAGGCCCTTGCTGAAGCAGACCGACACGCTGTCGAAGTGGCCGGCGATCAGCCGTGCCTGCTCGTACGGATCGCCGCCGCCCGCCACCGCGGCGTTGAACAGCCGCGCCCCGTCCAGGTGCGTGGCGAGTCCGTGCTCGCGGGCCACGTGCGTGGCGGTCTTCAGGTAGTCCGTCGAGACGGCCCGGCCGCCGATGGTGTTCTCCAGGCAGAGCAGCCGGGTGCGGGCGAAGTGCGAGTCGTCAGGCTTCACGGCCGCCGCGATGTCCAGCGGGTCCAGCGTCCCGTCCGCCCGGTGCTGCAGCGGCTGGGGCTGGATGCCTCCGAGCACGGCGGCGCCGCCGCCCTCCCACCGGTACATGTGGGCCATCTGGCCGGCGATGTACTCGTCCCCGCGGCCGCAGTGGGTCAGCAGGGCGCACAGGTTGCTCTGCGTTCCCGATGAGACGAACAGCGCGGACTCGAATCCGAGCAGTCCGGCGATCCGGTCCTGCAGCGCGTTGACGGTGGGATCGTCGCCGAAGACGTCGTCACCGACCTCGGCCTCGGCCATCGCCCGGCGCATCGCCTCGCCGGGCCGGGTGACGGTGTCGCTGCGCAGGTCGATGGGGTGACCGGGCTCGTCGCGGCCGGTGCCGGTCGCCTTCGCGGCGCGGGAGACGTCGGCGGAACCGGTGGCGGGGGCGGCATCAGTGGTCGGCACACGCACACTCTGCCACGCCGCGGGGAACCGGCGGGTGCCGGGGGCGGCCGGAGAACCTGGAGACCGCCCCCGGAGCACCGCCCGCCGCGCATCGCCTGCGCGGCGCCCGGTGCGTACCCGCCGTACGCACGGCATTCGCCCTCCGTACGTCTTCTCCGTGTCCGATGGCGAGCGATCGTGAACACGACAGGGTGCAATCCGGCGCAGGAGTGCCATTCTGTGTGTCCACTTCCGTTCCACTCTTGGTCGCACGCCCGGCGCCCCGCACCGACAACGTTGTCTTCCGTGAGCCGGACCGTGCGTGTGCATGAGCGACGCTGGAGAGGTCACGTGCCCATCAGATCCCGTCCCCCCGTACCCCGCGTGATCCTTCCGGGGACCTCCCGGCGCGGTCGCCGGCCGCTGCGCGCGACGGTCGTCGCACTGCTCACCGGTGCCCTCGCCCTCACCGTGCCCGCGGGCGGCACGGCCGCGGCCTTACCCCTGCCCGCCGCGTCCGCGGCGGCTGGCGGGGCATCCGGCAGGACGTCCGGGGGCACGGACTACACGAAGCTCGTCGACCCGTTCGTGTCGACCGCCGGCGACGACGGCAACGACCTGCCGGGGGCCCAGGCGCCGCACGGTCTGGCCAAGGTCAACCCGATGACCACGCCCGGCCGCAACCACACCGGGTACGACTACGACGAGGACCACATCGCCGGGTTCACCGCCACGAACCTCGACGGCGTCGGCGGCTCGGGGGGCGGCGGTGACCTGCTCGTCGTCCCGACCTCCGTCCGGTACGACGAGCGCCCCTCCCCCGGCACCTACGCCCACGCGTACAGCCACGACGACGAGACCGCGACGCCCGGCCACTACCGGGTGGGACTGGGCGCCGTCTCCGGAACCGCTTCGGCGGTGACGCAGGACCCCGGCACCATCGAGGCCGAGGTGACCGCGACCACGCGCACGGCGCTGGAGCGGTTCGGTTTCCCCGCCGGGTCGGACCCCGAGCTCGTCCTCGACCTGGCGAACAACTTCACCAGCCGCACCCGCTCGACGCTGAAGGCGACGACGCTCCCCGACGGGACCACCTCGATCAGCGGGCTCGTCGCGGGGTCCTTCAACGGCGCCTCGTACCAGCTGTACTACACCGCCACCACGAACGTGCCCGTGACCTCGCTCAGGAGCTGGGGCAAGGACGGCAGGCTGAGCGACGCCACCGCGCAGGACGGCACCGACACCGGCGTCGTCCTCGGCTTCGACAGGTCCCACGGGGACGACATCGAGCTGCGCGTCACCCTGTCGCCGATCAGTGCCGAACAGGCCGCGACCGACCAGCGCAACGAGGTGGGCGGCCTCACCTTCGACCAGGCGCGCGCGAGGACGAAGGCGGAGTGGAACCGCGCGCTCGGCGCCGTCGACGTACGGGCCTCCGCGAAGTCCGACCCCGGATCGACCCTGACCCGGGAGTTCTACACGCACCTGTACCGCATGTACGCGCTGCCGGTGAACGCGACCAGCACCAGCGGGACGTACCGGGGAGTGGACGGCGCGGTGCACAGGGCGAACGGCTCCACGCACTACGACGGCTGGTCCACCTGGGACGACTTCCGCAAGTACTCCGTCGAGGCGTACATCGACCCGACCGGCTACCGGGACATGGTGCAGTCGCTGATCTCCCTCTTCGCCGACGCGCACACCGCCGGCAGGAGCCTCGGCAGCCTCACCCACTCGGTCCCCACCGTGCGCTGGGAACGCTCGGCCGTCCTGGTCGCCGACGCGCTGTCCAAGGGTTTCAAGGACTTCGACCGGCTCGACGAGGCGTACCCGGCGCTGCTGTCGTACTCCGGGTACTACACGGGGGCGCAGCTTCGGCAGGGTTACGTCACCGGGGACCCCGGCACGACCGTCCAGCGCGGCTACGACCAGTGGGCGCTGTCGGTCATCGCCGACGCACTCGGCAAGGAGGACGACGCCGAGAAGCTGCGCACCCGGTCGACCATGGCGATCGACAACCTCGTGAAGTCCGGTGCCTGGACCGCGGCGGACGGCACGAAGGTCGGTCTGCTCACCCCGCGCGCCGCGAACGGCGACTGGCAGAACGCCGACCACGAGAAGTTCGAGGCGGCGGGCCTCTACCAGGGCACGCTCTGGCAGTACCACTGGTACGACGCGTACGACATGGGCGGCCTCGTCGAGGCCATGGGCGGCGCGAAGGCCGGCGAGGCCGCGGTCAGGCACATGTTCGGCGAGGACTCGGCCGTCGACGACGGCTCGACGATGCTGCACTCCAACGCGAACGAGATCGACCTGCAGGCGCCGTACCTCTTCAACTACGTCGGTGAGCCGAGCCTGACGCAGAAGTGGGTGCGGGCCATCTACACCGGTACGACCTGGAACCGCTACATCGCGACCGGCTCCTCGAACGAAGTCCCCAGCTCCGGCGGCGAGTTCCGTCCACCGGTCAAGACTCAGGTGTACAAGCTCTCCCCCAAGGGCCTCCTGCCGACCATGGACAACGACGCCGGCACCATGTCCACGATGTTCGTCGGCGCCGCCCTGGGCCTGTTCCCGGTGACCGCCGGTTCCAGCCAGTTCCAGATCGGCAGTCCGTTCTTCGACTCCACGACGATCCGCTACGCGAACGGCGCCCGGTTCACCGTGAAGGCCGACGGGGTGTCGCCCGACGACTACTACGTGCAGAGCGCGACCCTGGACGGCTCGCGGTTCGGGAACACCTGGCTCGACTACTCGCAGATCGTCTCGGGCGGAACCCTGGAGTTCGCCATGGGCCCCGAGCCCTCCCGGTGGGGGGCCGGGACGAAGCCCGCGTACTCGCTGAACACCGACGGGGGCGACACGGGTGGCGACGGCACGGGAGCGGGCCGGGGCGACACCGTCGTCTCCGCCGACCCGGGCACCGTCCGGACACGGGAGGACGGCACCGTCGACGGCGGTGTGCGGCTCACCCTGTCCGGACCGGCGAAGTTCGCCGCCCGGAAGGGCACCAGTCTGACCGGGACCGGGGCGGCGACCGTGACGGGCCTGCCGGGCGGTGTCACGGCGGACCTCCGCGTCAGCGGCGCGCGTACGGCGACGCTGTCGCTCACCGGCGGCACGCGGACCGACGCCCGTCTCGGCATCACGTTCCAGGACGCGGCGTTCGCCCACGGCGTGCGGGCCTCGACGGTGCGCGGCACCGGAACGTCGCCGACCGACCCGCTCGTCCTCTCGGCCGCGGCGGTGCACCGCGAGGCGCTCGGCACGCTCGTCGAGCAGGCCTCGCCGGTGCGCCCCGGCAACTACTCCGACGGCTCGTGGAACGTGTTCCGCTCCACGCTCGACCGCGCGCGGACCGTCCTCGCGGACGCCGCGTCGGCGACGGCCACGATCACGGCCGCGGACGACGCGCTGCGGTCCGCCGCCGACGCGCTCACCCTCGACGAGGGCGGCTACGCCGTCCTGCAGGCCGAGTCCCCCGACCAGAAGGAGGGCCCCGGCCTCGTCAGCGAGCGGAACAACTCCGACGGCAACCTCGGTGGCGTCACCGAGGGGTCGTGGGAGCGGTTCACCGGGCTGGACTTCGGCGGGGTCGCCCCTCGGAGCGTCTCGGTGCGCTACGCCAACTCGCAGTCCACGACGGCGAGACCGAGCAGCGTCGACATCCACGCGGGTGCCGCCGACGGCCCCGTCGTCGCGACCGTCCAGCTCCCGGGAACCGGCGGCTGGCAGTACTGGAGCACGGTGCGGGCGGCCGTCACCGACCCGGACGCCCTGCTGGGCGCGTCGAGCGCGACGTTCGTCTTCCACGCGCCGTCCGGACAGCAGTGGGTGTCGAACTTCGACTGGTACCGGTTCTCTCCGTACGAGGACTCCTCGTCCTCCACGACCACGCTCGCCACGCTGACCGCGGCCGGCAGCACCGCGACCGGCGGCGGTTCGCTCCCGCTGAACCTGGCGAACGGCATCTTCGAGAACACGACCGACGGCGCGTGGGCCGAGTGGAAGGGCACCGACCTCCGCGACGGCGCCGACACGGTCACCGTCCGCTACGACAAGCCCCGGTCGCGCGCGGCGTCGGACTCGCACATCGAACTGCACCTCGGCTCGAAGGACGGCCCGAAGAGCGTCGACGTCCCCCTCGACTACAGCGGAGCGGGCTGGGGGACCGTCGCCACCACGACCGTGCGGCTCGATCCCGGCGTCTTCGGCGGCGTCCAGGACGTGTACGCCGACTTCGTCTCCAGCACCCAGACGGCCTCGCAGCCCTACGTGGCCAACGTCTACTCGCTGACGCTGACTCAGGAAGCCGACGCGCCCACGGTGTTCGACGCCACCGCGTTCCGCTCCCACAGCGGCGGCGGCCTCAAGAGCGAGCCGGCCGGCTGGAGCGGCGCGGGGTCCACGACCGACCTCGGCGGCACCTACGACGGGGCCTGGCTCGACTACGGGGACATCGACTTCGGCGCCTCCCCGAAGAACACCGTCACGATCACGTACGCCAACAACTCCGCCCGCTGCGGAACCGGTTCGGCCGTCCAGCTCTACCTGGACTCCTTCGACCCGGCCGGTCCCGGGACGCCGTACGCGACCGTCCCGCTGCCGGTCACGGGTGCCGCCTGGTCGTCGGGAGGGACGACGAGCCTGACGCTGCCCGAGGCGATCACGGGTACGCACGCCGTCCATCTGCGCCTGGTGACCACCCCGGACTCCTCGCACCCGTACGTCGCGAACCTGGGGCGGATCACCTTCACCCGTGCCGCGGCGCCCGCCGTCACGGACAAGTCCGCCCTGCGCAGGGCGATCGACCGGTACGCGGGGCTCTCCGGTGACGCGGAGCGCTACGACACGATCGACTTCGGTGTGTACCGGCGCGAACTCGCCACCGCACGCACCCTCGTCGACGCCGACGCCGTGACCCAGCTCGAAGTCGACGCGGGGACCCGCGGACTCACCCTCGCCGCGAGGCAACTGGTCCCGCTCCCGCGGCTGAGGCTGGAGGACCTGGTCGCGGCCGCGTCGGCCCTCGACGACGACCGCTACACGGACGCGTCGTGGACGGCGTTCACCGCGGCTCTCGCCGCGGCGAGAGCCGCGGTCGCGGACGACGCGGCCACCGACGAGACCCTCACCGCACGGTACGGCGCGCTCGACCGCGCCCGGGCCGCGCTCACCACGAAACCCAGGACGGTGCCCGCCGCGCCCGACGCCGTGTCGGCGGTCTCGTCCGGCACGAGCGTGACCGTCTCCTGGTCCGCGCCCGGGGACACCGGCGGCTCGCCGGTCACCGGCTACGAGGTCGGCCTCGACGACGGCCACCGGGTCGAGATCCACGATCCGGACAGCCGGCGCACCACCTTCACCCGGCTGCGGGGCGGCAGGTCGTACACGGCGCACGTCCGGGCGGTGAACGCCGTCGGCGCCTCGCGGCCGAGCCCCGCGACGGCCCCCGTGGTGACCGGCGGCGGCAAGCCCCAGAAGCCCGCCGTGACGAGCGTGGTCACCGACGGCGAGGAGGTCCGCGTGACCTGGCGGGCGGCCGGCGACGGTGGATTCCCGGTCATCGGCTACACCGTGGCCCTCGACGACGGAACCACCGCGCACGTTCCCGCCACGACGGACACCGCGCTCCTCAAGGCCACCGGCAGGGCGAAGGCCCATACGGCGACCGTCACCGCGGTCACCCCGGCCGGAACCTCGGCCGACGGCCCCGCGCCCGGACCGGGGAGCGTGACGGCCACGGCGGACGCCTCCGACCCGGCGTACGAGCCGTCCCCCTTCCCGGACGAAACGCTGAACGCGGCCTACGCGTCTGACAGTTGGCCGGCCACCGGCGACGGGAGCGACCACTTCCTCGAGCTGCTCGGCGGCGCCGACGATCTGCACACCGGCATCCTCGGCGCCAACACCAAGGTCCCCAACGGCACTTCACCCACCGCGGAGAACGACAGGACCGCCGTGGGCATCAACAACGCCGCCACGCAGAAGGAGGTCGACCGCGCCGAGGTGGACGCGACGCACAGCGCCACCGTCACGATGGCCGACGGCCTCGGCTCCCGGCTCGGCCGGATCTACGGCGACGCCCTGAGCGGCGGCCGGCTGCCCAAGACGAGCGCGCTGTTCTCCCGCGTCACGAAGGGCCTGGACAAGGTCGACGCGGCGAAGAACCACTACGGCTACCGACGCCCTTACGTACGCCTCGGGTTCGTCGGCGACGGTGGCGCGGTCCACGAGTCGCAGGACGGCTCGTACGGCAGCCTCGCCTCCAGCGGCTCCTACCCGAGCGGTCACACCTACGGCGGCTACGAGGCCGGAACCGTCCTCGCCACTCTCCTGCCGGAACTGGCGCCGTCGATCCTCGCGCGCACCTCGGAGTACGGGGACAACCGCGTCGTCCTCGGGTTCCACTACCCCCTGGACGTCATGGGCGGCCGCATCACCGGACAGGCCACCGTGGCGCACCGGTGGGCGGACCCCGGCTTCCGGGAACTGCTGATGCAGGCCCACACCGAGATCGAGAACGTGCTGCTCGCGCGATGCGCCGAGGAGGGGTACGGCGACACGCTCGCGGCCTGCGCGGGCGACCCCTACGCCGGTCTGAGCACCGCACAGGACGTCGACCTGTACACGCGGCGCCTGACCTACGGGTTCTCCCGGGTGGCGAAGCCCGGGCAGAAGCTCAGGGCACCGGCCGACGCGGCGGCCCTGCTGATCACGGCCTTCCCGGACCTGACCGCCGAGCAGCGCACCCAGGTCCTGGAACAGACCGCGACGGACTCCGGGTACCCGCTCGACCTCACCGCGGACGGCGGGGAGAGCTGGCAGCGGATCAACCTGGCGGCCGCGATGGCGGCACACGTGGTGGTGGGCGCCGACGGGTCGGTCACGGTGACGAACTTCTCCGACGCCACCGGGGCGAGCGTCGCCGACGCCGGCACGATCAAGGTGGGTGGCGTCCCGCTCGACGGCTTCGATCCGGAGGTGTCCACGTACGTCGTCGACTGGCCGAGGGGCAGGAGGATCCCGGCCGTCTCCGCCGTACCGGCCCGGTCCGGTGCACGGGTGAAGGTCACCTACGGCGGTCCGGTCCTCTCGTCGGCCGGGTCCCGGCTCACCAGCCGCACCGTCGAGGTGACCTCGGCCAACGGGTCGGTCACCCGGACCTACACGGTCGGGTTCCGGCTCACGGACCGGGACGACCGGCCGGCCGCGACCGGTGCCGGCGGCCTCGGAGGACCGGGTCGGTGGCTCCCCGGGGGCAGCGGGGCGGGCTCCGGCGACGGGACCCGGCTCTGGTCGCCGGAAGCGGAGTGGGCGGAGCGCCTGGGCGTGGACGGCACGACGTGAGCGCCCGGCGTGGACGGGCCGCGGC